>JANOUN010000883.1:0-4678 GCA_031416875.1 Planctomycetota bacterium
GAGAATTTCGAACCGCTCATCACCAATTTCGCGCACTATGAGATTGTACGCCTGCATGAACTTTCGCAGCACCAGGCACCGGTCGATGAATTCCGTCATCGACTGCACATTGTGTTCTTCACGTCACCAGTCGATGCTTCAGTGCGTCCGGTGATTTTCGCCATGCAACAGCTTGTGGACCAGCCGTCGCTGATCGCCGACAACACCGAACGATATGACATGCTGAACTCACTTCTCCAGAAAATGATCGAACGCTGGGAAGCGCGAACCGCATGGGAACCACGCTCGGCGCTGCGTGTCCAGAACGATGTGGATTTGTCGGTTGGAGTCGCCAACCGTGCGATGGCTCACATGGAAGAAGTGTGCGATTCCGCAGCCATCGATAAGTCAGACTTCTACTGCCGCCGCCGCTTCGTCAACGCGGCCCTCATCAAACCCCTGCGAGACTACCGCGACCAGGTTCTGGCCCATCGGATGAAGTCCGAAAATCCCGTTGAACAGAACACGGAAGATCCGCACGATCTTCCGTTGTTGATCAATTCCGGCCATGGTTTGAACACGAACTGATGACGGCATCAGCCCGTTTCAGATCCTTACTTTTCAACAATTGCGCATTTTGCGCGCATCTTTTCGACCGTAGTTCTTTGGGATTTCGAAATTCGGACTTCGGATTTGCGGCTTCGCCGCGCTAGGTTCGGCTCAGATGGCCACGGGCAGCGAGACCTCAAACGTGGTTCCGCGATCATTTTCACTGTGGCATTGAATACGTCCATTCAGCTCAGCAACTCGTTCTGAGACAATGTATAAACCAAGTCCCGTCCCGTCGGACTTTCCAGTAACGAAAGGCTGAAAGATTGCCTCACGCAGGGCCGGATCGATGCCTGGCCCGTTGTCACTGATCGTCACCACAAACTGCGAATCCACGAGCCGCGAACTCACATGGACGCGCGGTGACGGTGAATCACGCACGGCTTCGATTGCGTTGCGTATGAGGTTAAAACAGATCTCGCTGAAACTGGCGTCGGACGCAGAAATTCTGGCGAGCGCGGCGTCGAGTTCCACATCAAGAGTCACATGCCACTGACGCGCCAGGTGTGCCAGAATTCCGGCGAGTCGCTGCAGAACGACATCCGGTGCCACAGTCAGAATCTGATCATCGGACGGCCGCGAGAACTCCAGCAAGCGCTGCGTTGTCTGATTCAGCCGATCGATCTCACTGATAATCATCCGCACGTCGGTTGTGCGATCATCGGTTGGTCCCAGATCTTCAGCCAGCAGTGACGCGATGGTCCGCATCGACGACAGAGGATTGCGCAGTTCGTGAGCCAATGAACCGGCGAGCAGTCCCAGAACTGACAGTTTCTCCTGCTGCATGGCTTTCCGTTCGGCCCGAACCCGCGCAAGCTCCTGGATACGATTGTGCAGCGTGGCCGCAAACTGGTCGAACAACAACGACAATGCCGCCAATTGTTCGTCGGAAAATGTGTCGTTTCGAGTCCGTGGCCCCAGCAGCAACAGGCCATCGACTGCATGAAAATGCAGGGTGAACGCGTGCAGTGCTTCCAGTCTGATCAGGCGCAACTGCAGATCCTGTCCCGAAGAGTCGCCTCGACTTACGCGGGTCGCTCCAGTGTTCTTCATGATTTCGTGAATTTGCCGCAGATCATGGTGTCCATTGTCTTCCAGGCTCGGCGGATCCGCATTGCATGGAGTCCGCACATCTACGGCCGGTGCGGAACCAGCAGGATTCGCATTTGAGCCCGCATCAATGCCGGCGTGCAGCACGATGCGAATCCAGTCGAGCTGTAATTCGTGCGGCACCACGGTCACGAACCAGTCGAGCAGTTGCGATGGTGCCTGATGAGATTCCTGCGCAATCTGTAATGAAAGTCGGCGGGTGGATTCACGCACGCTCAGGATGTTACGCCCGAACAAATGTCGCAATGATTCCCGCAGACGTTGCCGCAGAGGGCGAAAGATCATGATCAGGCCCAGCACGATCAGCGCTTCCAGCAGAACGGTGTCCAGGTGGAATCGATCGCCAAGCTTCTCAGAGTATCGCGAAATCGTCATCCGATGCAGCAACAATCCGATCGCCAGCGCCGCGCCGTAGGCCAATGTGCGTTCGATGACCAATGGCAGCATTCGTTGTCGCAGCACATACCAGGTGAACAGGAGGGCTGGCACAAGGGGCAGCAGGTTTGTCGCGATTCGCAGTGACGCTGCAAACTTGGAGTCATGAGTCAGGATCGCGTACGTCGCCGCGAAGATCGTCTGCAGGACCAGTACGATCGATAACTGCAGGAAGAACGAGTTTGCACCGGGAACACGGAGTCGCTTCCGGAGTCGCAGGAACGCGGCTGCAGAGATGAGGTTTGCCAGAACCAGCCAGACCAGATAACCGTGTTTGAGTGGTTCGACACTGCTGACAAAATCCAGCTCAGTCGAGTTCCAGATCAGCCACCCGGCCGCAGGCAGCGCGAACATCGGCAGGTACAGAAGTCCGTACCACAGCCGACGCGGCGGATGCGGAATCAATCCCGTGTGATTCAGTCGCAATGCCGAATGCAGCATCGCAGACGGCAGGATCAGCAGGCCCGATGTCATGCCGATCATGCAGAAGACGTCGAAGATTCGTGAAACGGGACCAACAGCATCCAGCAACGCGGTGTGCAGAAAACTGCTGGTGTGCCACAACCATAAACCGCCCACGAGCGCTTTCAGCCACACGGAAACCTGTGAACGGTTCACAGGCTCCAGTGTGGCCAGCAGCAGGACAGTGTCGATCACCGTCGCCAGCCCCAGCAGGAAGAATTCAAGCTGTGCAACCATGAGAGGCCACGGTGTCCGCAGAGAATGAGTGTCTGTTCCCGCCGGGGTGTGCGGGACAGACCACTGAACTCAGAAACAACTCTATTTACTGTTCAGCGTCACACCCGGCCAGTCATCCGTGCGGAACGGCGTCATTGGAAGTCCAGCACCGTCAAACATGTTGCAGATCGGGTTGTCGGCCCACGCATAGCGCACCGCCACAGGGTCCGCGATCGTGGTGCTGGAAACTTCGATCCGACCATCCGCCAGAATCGTGGCGTCTGCCCGTACGAATTTCTTATCTGCACCGGCAATCGCAAATCCAACCGGCTGCTTCACATCGAATGGCCGCCATCCTCCGTCCACATGGTCGAACGTCAGCACGATCTTCGAGTCCTGCTTTTCCATGCTCTTATACTGGGGACTATGAAACGGAACAGCAATGCCGTATTCGTTGGCCAGCGCCCAGCGAGCCAGGCGACGTCCGACATCGACCTTGTTCTTTGGATGGATGTCCTTGCCTTCACCAATATCAATGATGACGGCTTCACCTGTGTGCGGCAACTTTGCCATCGTCATCGTCTGAGCTTCACGAAGTTCTGCCCACGCACTCTCTGCAGGCTCCGCCTTTTCTTCCATGAAGTCCGCAAGCTGCACCCAATAGAACGGGAAATCCCCCTGACCCCATTCCTGACGCCAGTTGGAAATCATCAATGGAAACAATTCACGATACTGGTACGCTCGCTCCGCATTGCTTTCACCCTGATACCAGATCGCCCCTCGAATCGTGAAGCCCAGATGCGACTTCAGCACGCCGTTATAGATATTGGCCGGCCGATGATTGCCACTCATCTGGCCCTTCAGGTTCTGTAGTGTCTTCTTTTCCTCGTCGTTCAGATCCGACTTCGCTGTAAGGTCCGCAAATTGTTTTTCTTTGGCAATCCAGCCGTCCATCATCGGAGCGTATTGCGGATCTGCGTTGAGCACATCGCGGTTGATCCATGCTTCGCACGCAGATCCACCCCACGCGTTGTTGATCATTCCGATCGGGACATCGATCGTCTCATTCAGCTGTCGCGCAAAGAAATAGCCCACGGCTGAGAAGGCGCTGACCGTTTCCGGGGTACATTCCATCCACGGCCGATCGTGCGTCAGCACAGGTTCCTGTGTTCCGACCTGAGGAAAATTGATCATCCGGATTTTGGGATGCCTGGCTGTCAGACGTTCAAGATCCGGGTCCGTTGAATTCGCGACATTCCACTGCATGTTGGACTGTCCGGAACAGATCCAGACTTCGCCCACCAATACATCGTTGATGGTGCGAGTTTCATCTGCCTTGATTTGCAGCGTGTAAGGGCCTCCAGCATCAACGGCGGGAAGAGCCACATCAAACCGACCGTCATCTCCGGCCTTTCCGGTCGCCGATTTTTCCGCCAGCGTCACGGTGACTTCCTGTCCGGGCTTTGTCCAGCCCCAGACTTTGACCGGCATTTTCTGTTGCACAACCATGTGGTCGCCAAAAATGTTCGGCATCTTCAATTCTGCCATCGCCACGGACGGCACGAGCAGCGCACAGGCTGCCAACAGGACTCGAATCTTCACTGAGTTTCTCCCTTTGGTGAGATCAGGTGGGACCGGCTGGACGATGCAGATTTCGGAGTAGAATCCGCCTGCCACTGTCGCTCGCGTCACTGCGGTGCATCGTCTGCCGGCATCTCTGGACAGATCGGTATTAGACAAAACTCCGCACCGATATGCATCCGAAGCGGAGAACTCATGAGAACTATTCTTCGTTCAGCCAGTCCATGATGAAATCATCTTCGCTCGAAGCGCGGCGGGTTTGTTTCGCACGCGTCGATGATGTACG
>JANOUN010000884.1:0-8557 GCA_031416875.1 Planctomycetota bacterium
CCGCGCGCACGTTGCCAGCGGCGCGCGGGCTATTGCCGACCACAACATCACGATCGCGGGTACTCGAGACATTGTCACTTGGCCCTAGCCGCACGGTGTCGCTGATCGAGATGCACGGATATCGAGCCCTTGTCGCTGCCGATGCAGGAGGTATTCGATCGCTGGTGCTCGCTCCTTCAACATTTGAAGAAAGCCTGAGAGAGGAAGAGGGAATGACCAATGACCAATGACCACTAACCACTAACCACTTTTTACTCTTTACTCACTTAGGTGCAGGAATGGATTCCGCACAGACAATTCAGCAGATCGTTGAATCCGAGGGATTTCAGACGCTTTCGCCGCAGGTCAAGGTTGCCTTGTTCCTCGGTGGGATGGCGTTGATTTCTGCTGCGCTCGTCACGATGACGGCCTTCACGCGAATCGTGATCGTGCTGTCCTTCGTGCGTCGGGCATTATCGACTCAGGAAATTCCGCCGACGCAGGTCATTCTTGGGCTCTCATTGTTTCTTACGTTATTCGTAATGGGCCCGACGCTGACCAGCATCGAAGGCGACGCAGTGAAACCTTATCTGGACGGCACCATTGACGGGCAGACCGCATGGTTACGCGGTTCCGCATCGCTGCACGAATTCATGATTCGACAAACGCGAAAGAACGACATCGCGCTGTTCGCCGGAATGGCCAATGTGAAGCAGATTGAGACGCCGGCGGATACTCCCATGCAGGTCCTGATCCCGGCCTATGTGATCAGCGAACTAAAGACTGCTTTTATTATGGGCTTCTGCCTGTACATCCCGTTCATCCTGATTGACCTCGTGGTGTCCGTCATCCTCATGTCGCTGGGAATGATGATGATGCCACCGATGGTGATTTCCACTCCGTTCAAGATTCTGCTGTTTATCCTCGTCGATGGCTGGCAGCTCATCGCCCGTGTGCTGAGCATGAGCTTTCATTAAAGGCTGAATCCCGGGATTTGAGATTTGAAAACTGAAAACTGAAAACTGAAAACTGAAAATGTCCACTTCCAACACGACCAAACCCGTCATCGGATCCTGGATACAACAGAGTGAGACTCTGCTGTCATTCGGCATGCTCGTGGGTTTGATTGTGATGCTGGTGCCCATTCCGGAATGGCTGCTGGATGTGTTGTTGGCCTCCAACCTGGCGGCGACGACACTGCTCCTCCTGGTCACGCTCAGTGCACGCCGTGCCCTGGAACTGACCGTCTTCCCGTCTCTGTTGTTGTTGCTCACGCTGTATCGACTGTCACTCAATGTCGCCACCACGCGGTTGATTTTGCTCGACGGCAATGCCGGACACATCGTCACCGCGTTTGGAAATTATGTGGTCGGCGGACAACTGGTCGTGGGTCTCGTGATCTTTTTGATCCTCGTCATCATCCAGTTCATGGTCATTACCAAGGGTGCCGGACGTATCGCGGAAGTCGCCGCTCGATTTACACTCGACGCCATGCCCGGAAAGCAGATGGCAATTGATGCTGAACTCAATGCCGGCAGCATCAACGACAAGGAAGCCCGCCGTCGCCGGGAGGAACTGTCGCGTGAGACGGAATTTTACGGAGCGATGGACGGAGCCAGTAAGTTCGTGCGTGGCGATGCGATCGCCGGATTGATCATCACCGCGGTCAATCTGATCGGTGGCGTTCTGATGGGCGTTACCCATGGAATGTCCTTCCTCGATTCCATCCGCACATACTCCATTTTGTCTGTCGGCGACGGATTGGTTTCGCAGATTCCGGCCCTGGTGATTGCCACGACGGCTGGCGTCCTGGTCACGAAGACCACGTCCGACGATAGTCTTGGCGACGAAATCAGCGGGCAACTTTTTCGTTCCAATCGCCCCATCTACATCGGAGCCGGAATTCTGTCGGTGATTGCACTCATGCCGGGGCTTCCCAAGCTGCCGTTTCTGGGTGTCGCTGGCGGTTTGATGCTGCTGGCCAGTCGCAGAAACCCCGTTGAGCAGTTAGTTGAGACTCCTGACGGTTCTGACCCGCTCCCACCCGTGAAACCAGATGACGAACGGCATCTGGATGAATTTCTGCTCACAGATCGTGCGGTCGTCGAAGTGGGAGCCAGGCTGGTGCCATTCATTCAGAGTAAGAGAGTGAAAGGACTCTCCGAACGAATTACCGCGTTGCGCCGTGAGTTTTCCCGGACCAGTGGACTGTGGGTGCCCCCGATTCGCGTCAACAGCAACCTGTTGCTGCAACCGGAAGAGTACCGAATTCTGGTCGCTGGCCGGCGCGTGGCGGGTGGCGAACTGCGGACAGAACAATTGCTGGCCATTCTTCCTGAAGGTCGGCAGGTTTCAATCTCCGGTGAAGCGGCTGTGGAACCGGCGTTTGGTTTGTCGGCGCGATGGATCACTTCTGAAAGTGTGCGATTGGCAGAAATTCAGGGCTGCACAGTCGTGGATCCGTTGAGTGTTTTGATTACTCATCTGGGCGAAGTCCTGAATCGCTTTGCTCACGAATTACTGACTCGCGAATCGCTCAGGCAGATGCTGGATCGAGCACGCGAGTTTTGCCCGACGATCATTGATGAAATCAAACCGGAGACGATTCGCATGGGGTCACTGCATCAGGTTCTTGTTCAACTGGCTGAAGATCGAATCCCGTTGTCGGACATCGCGCTGATTCTGGAGTCCATCGTGAACCACGCTCCGGATTCCAAGAGCAGCGAAGACCTGACCGACTGCGTCCGACGTGATCTTGGTCGTTTGGTCTGTGAACGCTTCCGCGGTGCAGACGGACGCCTGCGGGTGATCTCAATGGAGCCTCGACTTGACGTTCGTCTGCGACAATCGATTCAGAAGGATCAGGTTGCACTGGAAGTCGGTTCTGCGACACGAATGATCGAGGCGATTCACAAGGCATGGAAGGATTCTGAGCGGCGTCAGATGCCACTGGCACTGCTGGTAGATCAGAAAATTCGCCGACCATTAAGACGACTGATCGCACGCACAACACCTGACATCGGGGTGATTGCTTACCAGGAAGTTCCCAATGACCTGGTGATCGATTCCGTCGTGATGCTGGAGTTTGACGACATCATTGGAGTTGAAACAGTTCCCGAAAACCGACAGTTTCGTGACGCCGCGTAACGATTCAGGCAACACTCTCAACCAAAGCTGAACTGCAATCCATATGAACGTTTCTGAAATCATTCTCGACCAGCGTCCCTGGGGACGTGCCTGCGGTCTGCTGATCTGCAGCGCAGTGATGCTGATTGGTATCGCGCGTCAGGTGGCTCCTGCGGAAATCGTACTGCGGTCGTTCACGTCAGCGATCATCTCTGCTGTAAGCGTTCGCGGGCTGGTGTTGGTGTTGCAGGGGATGGCGGATACAGAATCGGATGAAGATTCCAGCTGAGTGACAACACCAGATTGAAGGCCGTCGGTCGTAACTGGAAAAACTGGCACCGCGAAAAAACGACATGAGTACTCGCATGCATTCGGCTGTAAAAGCGTATCACAAAGTCTGCAAAATGGATCTTCGGGATCGTCTGATCCTGGAGCATCTTTATTTTGTGCGCCATATTCTGGGCAGAATGCTGGGCGGATTGCCGGAGTCAGTAGACAACGACAACCTGGAGTCCGCCGGAATTCTGGGGCTCGTTGAGGCGGCCGGTCAGTTTGATCCGACGCGAGGTATCGCGTTCACCACATTTGCCTATCAACGAATCCGTGGAGCCATTCTCGATGAACTGCGGCGAAATTGCCCCGTGCCTCAGGCCGTACTTCAGAACTGGACCTTGATTCGTGAAGCGTCCGTACACATGCCACCGCCGCTGACGTCCGAGAAGCTGGCCTGTCAGACAGGGCTGACGGTTGAAGAAGTCGATGACTGCATCGCCGCCATGCGTTTGACTCGACCTGAGAGCTGGGCTGACGAATTGGGTGAACTGCCCGTGCCCCGCAATCGCGAAAATGACATTGATGCAGATTTCCGCCGCATCGAAGAGAAACAGTTGCTGGCAGATGCCATCGAAGAACTGCCTGAAAGAATGCGGCTGGCCGTCACGATGTACTATCTGGAGAACATGCGGATGAAAGAAATCGGCGATGTGCTGAATCTGTCGGAATCCCGCGTTTCAAGACTAATCGCAGCAGCAGAACTACAACTGAAGTCGATCGTGAAACGAAGAAGTGGAGGATCATCATGAGTGCCGTAATCGGTGCCAAAGGCAGAGTGCTGTCCAGTCAACAGGTCCGTTTCAGCGACGCCCCGATCCGCCTGGCAAATCAAACTCGGTGTGTGTCGACGGCGGAACGAGTGTCTGTAAATACGGATCCCACCACGGGCGACGTGACATCGATTGTCATTCGCTGCGATTGCGGAGAAGTGATTACGGTGGAGTGTGGGTATGGAGACACACATTGACCCATGTCACTGAGTTTCATGAACAATTCTATATTCGGAGTTCGTAAGCCATGAACGGCTTTCACGCCCAAAAACCCTTTCGGCAGGACAGGTGGATGGGACAGCAATCCACTGCAGCTACGCTGACCTGCATGGCGGTCGGTCTCAGTCTGTGCCTCACGTCCGGCTGCGCGATGACACGCAAAGCCTGGTCTGGTCTGCATGCTGCAACATGCGGTGAACCTGCGCCGCAATGCAATTGTACCTGCGGTAAAGGTATCTCCGACGCACATGTCGAACACGAAGCAGGGTACCAGGCTGTGCCAGTTGATCCTTCATGCGCGGCCGCAGAGGCGCAGGCCGCGACGACTTCGCCGCCCGCAGGCCGTCGTCCGATGGATCATGGGAACCGACCGCAGGCTGCGACGATGAACGGCATTCCGGGAACATGGACTCCCTCACCACCATTGACGCCCTTCGAATCGGAAGACCAGAATTCGGCGTACGCGGACTCTCCAGCGGCCGGGTGGCCAGAGGCTGAATCCGTCACCACCAGCTCACCGTCAACGGGGCACTTCCCGCCGACGGCTGAGCCGATGCAGTGGTCTCCGCTGCAGCCTCAGCCAATGGATCCTCAGGAAACGGCATCAAAAAATGATGACCTGAAGGAATGCAGAACGCAGGTACAGATTCTGGCAGAACAAATCTCGCAGATGAAACATGCGCAGGAATCCATGAAGGCAAGCCAGGAAACGCGCCAACAGTCGTATGAACGCGAAATCCTGGAACTCAAGCTGCAGCACACCACCGCCGATCGTGATCGTTTGCAAAGAGAGCGCGAACTGGAGCAGCAACTTGAGAAACAACGACTCCGGGAACTGGAGACAATTGATTCGCTGTCACAGATCATCGATGACGTCGTTCCGGCTCCCGCAGTTCCCAATGCGGCAATCGGACAAGTTCCCCGATCGACAACGAAATCCGGCCAGGTCAGGCCGATGGCGCCTCAGAATCTGCCGGCCGTTGATGAGAGCCTCTGATGAAATCGATGCCGTTCGCCTGCATACTCCTGGTCACAGGAACGTCGTCACTCCTGTCGCTCTGCGGATGTCATCTGCAGGAACGGCCAGCGTCGCTTCGCGTTCCCGCCGTGGCGACTCGATTCACATCGAATCCGCTGCAATCCCAATTGGGTTGTCCACCGCACATGCCGTCGTCCGCCGCGTTACCGACTCTGAAAGTCGGGCTGGCAATGCAGAGTTTCAATGATCCCATTCATCTGCGGTTCGCCTCGCAATTGGGAACCATACTCATTCGTGAGCTCCAATTGTCACGTGGTTCGATGCAGGTGCAGCCCGTGACGATGAATCCTTCGCCCGCCGTAACCGAAGAGTTCCAGGGGACTTCTCCGTCAGAAGTTATCTCTGTCAGCTTCCAGGAACCAATAAATATCCTGCCGCCCGATCTGCCCCCAGTGCCCGTTGGCAATGCTGCCGGTCGTCCGACGGTGGATCAGATTCTGGTTGTCCGAATTCTGGAATATCGTCCCTATTATCCAATGCGTGCGACGCTGGAGATCAAGGTCCTGCAGGGCGAATCCGAAGCACCCATCTTTGCAACGACTGCCAATTGGAACGCCGCCGTCTATGGCCTTGTGGAACCACGACCGAAACGCAGGAAACTCCACCTGTGGTTTGGCGAAGCACAACCCTGCGATCCGTCGCCCGGGCACAATAGTCCGGAAGCGCTGATGCACGAAATTGCCGGCGACATCACGCTCTGGTACACGACGGCATTGAGCCCCCCGTTGAACAGGAAATCGCGGCACTAGGTGTCGATCTACTGCGTGCGGCCAGAAATGAGTCCGGCGAGCGGAGTGGCGTGATCCCTCCGGTACCTCGCGTTTTGTACCGGCAAGCTGACGCATACCGCTCGCCAATTCTCTCCCTCATGACCGCGGGAAGTCGAACCACGCCCCCGTGTCAGCTGCCCACGCGGCTTTTCCGCCACGCAGTTCCGGGCGGCTTTTATGCCGAAAAACGAATGCCATTGCCGCATTTTAGCCAGTGGAATACCCTGCGGTCGGCGCAAATGTTGCTTGATGTGTTTTTTGACTCGCGATTTGCCGCAGGATTGCGAAACTTTATGTTGATTGTTCAGGGACGTTGCAGCTTATCCCGCGCGCGGTTGAGGTTGGCACATTCGTTTAACCGCGTGGGCAACGCCCCGCGTGTGGGAACCTATCCAGCGAGACTCTGCGCGCGCGGCCCGCTGGGCACGCGGTTAAACGTGGTAATGCCTACCGCGTGGGATATCGTGTCACCGGATGTACATCGGGCTGGACACATGGAGGTCAGCCGATGAAACTGCTGCAGCGCTACATTCTGAGCGAACTGGTGCGGGTCTTTCTGTTGCTCGTGGTCGTGCTCACCGTGATGCTGGTTTTCGTCGGATTGTTTCAGGAAGCGGCAGCACGCGGACTAGGGCCAGCACAGATTTTCCAGATCATGCCTTTTGTGGTCCCGAGTATGTTGCCGTTCACAATTCCGGCGACGCTGCTGTTGAGTGTGTGTGTGGTTTACGGACGAATTTCCGGTGATCTGGAAGTCATCGCCGCTAAGTCTGCGGGGATCAATGCCCTGCAATTGCTGCTGCCTGCGTTTCTGCTGGGAACCGTGTTGGCGGTCGGCTCGTTCGGACTACTGAACTATGCCATCCCGTGGGGCGTATCGAACATCGAGCGCATCGTGACTCAAGCGCTGGAAGAAATCTTCTTTGACGTCCTGTCGACGCAGCACTATTTCAGCAATCCGCATGAGGGATATACGATCAATGTTACCGATGTAAAGAATCGGACACTGCTGGATGTAACGATTCGCTATCGTCGCAACCATCAGCAGTTTACCGTCTGCGCCGAAGCCGCGAGAATACGTTTTGACCTTGAGGGGAAGCAGATTTTGGTGCATCTGAAAAACGTGAGCGGCGGTGGAGCGGGGTCAGATTTTTCCGGTGAGATGAAACATTCGGAACTGCGTTTTCCGCTGGAGCTGCAGCTGGGTAAAGTCGTATCACGCAATTTGACCATGCATTCCCTGGAGCGGGAGATCAGGAGGGCGGAGATCGATAAAAAACGACTGGCGGCAGAGAAGAACATCGAGGCCACGATGATGTTATTCACCGGAGACTTTCAACAACTCGCCAGTGAGAACATCTCCGAGTTGGACAAACAAACCAAACGCGCTGTCACAGACGAACTCAAGTACCGGGCAGAAATCCACAACCGGTTCTCCATGTCCGCCAGTTGCTGGTTCTTCGCTTTCCTGGGCGGACCGTTTGCAATGCTGCAGGCGCGTCGACAGTTTATCACCAGTTTCATCATCTGCTTCCTGCCGATTCTGGTTGTCTACTATCCCTTAATGTTCCTGATGCTGAATCTCTGCAAGACTGGCACACTGGACCCAAGGTGGGCGATGTGGGTTCCCAACATAATCATCGGTGTCTCCGGGTTTCTGGTCCTGCGAAAAGTAGTACAGCACTGATTGCCGCCGGAGCAGCAAACTTCAGCACTTCATCGTCTTTCGCTTCTTTCCGACGGACATGAATGTCCATCCTACGTAACAACAGCCGCAGGATTCATGTGAATCCGACGGCTGCTGCTGTCTCGTCTGCATTCGCGGTACAGCGAATTATTCCACTTCATACTCGCTCGACAGTGTGGCCAGTGCGTCCTTGATGTCGACTTCCTGCATTCCGCCTTCTCGGACAATTTCTGCGTTGGCCTGATTATTGCCGGTGAGTTCAACGGCCGTGGCGCTGATGCGTCCCGATCCGTCATAAGAATAGGTGATCTCAATCGGAGATCCCTTCGGCAAACTCGCTGGCAGGTTAAAGACGCGGAAGTCACCAATGAGTTCGCAGGCTGCCGGATCGATCGCGTCGCCTTCCAGAATCTCAACGTGAATCCGGGATTGGCCATCGCTGTTTGTCCCGAAACGCTGCTTGACGCTGTTCGGGACCGGCGAATTCTTCGGGATCATGATGTGATTGATCTTACGCGATTTGTCTTTCGGGTCGCTGATCTTGATCCCCAATGAATGCGAATTCACGTCGGTTGTCCTGACTGCGTTCAGCCGTTTTTGAATGGCATCCACAATACCACCTGTGTTGATGCCA
>JANOUN010000885.1:0-7189 GCA_031416875.1 Planctomycetota bacterium
AGAAAATTGACACAGAGACTGCGACTAAGGCCGGAATCGAGGAAAACGTTGCTTCGATCATGAAGCAACTGGCGGAGTGTGAAAAGATGTACGGTATGGCTGATAAGTCGATCGCTGGTGAAAAGGTGGAGAATGTTGAAATCTGCGCTCATTGTACATCCATCGAAAAGCAACTGGCTGCGATTCGTAAAGAAGAAGATGCGATGCTGAAGAAGCTCGGAATCTCCCTTCCTGAGGAACACGCGGACCACAAAGACCACGAGCATGACGCTAAGAAATGAGTTCTTGAATTCATGTCAGTAAGGAACATTTTACCGCCAGCCGTCGCCAATGTTTGGTGAGCGGCTGGGGGCGTTTTGTCTGCCATCTTTCTTCAGCGATTGGCGCAATTGCGAATATGAGCATCACGGTGAATGCATTTTGCCACGCGAGCATGATTTTCAGGAGTCGCCATGTCGCTTGAAGACAGCTTGATCCAACTTGCTGTCACAGGCGACCGTGAGGCCCAGCGGCTGGTTTATGAATCGTTGAGAGATTCAATCGGTCGGCTGGTTTCACGGATTGTTGACGCATCTGACGTTGATGACGTGACTCAGGATATTTTTCTGCATGTGTTCTGCTCGCTTGGCTCCTTTCGATTTGAATCTGAATTCACAACCTGGGTGTATCGGCTTGCGGTCCACGATGCGCTGCATCATCTTCGTCGCAAACGCCGTCGGTCGCTGGTGCCGCTGGAGAATCTGGAAATGTCCGGACGGACTCAACAGAATGACATCGAGAATAATGAGATCTTGTATCTTGCGCTTTCGAAGCTGGACCCGGAACTTCGCGTCATTCTGCATTTGAAGGAGGAGCAGGAAGAATGCTACGCAACGATTGCCGAAATTCTTAGAATCCCGGAAGGGACGGTAGGATCGCGGCTCAATCGGGCGCGGCGAGAATTAAGAAAAGAACTGCTGGCTCTGGGTTGGGGAGATTGACATGAATTGCGAAGAAGTCAGGGCTCGGCTGTCGGAATTCTATGACGGCGAATTGCCTGCGGATAAAACTGCAGAGATCAGTGAGCACGTCAACAGTTGCGACGGTTGCACGGCAGAACTCCGATCCTTCGGCCAAATCGACGGACTGTTCCGGGAGCAATGCGAGTCATCGACTGCATCGGGGAATTGGGCGAAGATTGTTGTGCGCCTTGACGAGCAGAATGGTCGTTTCCGACCATGGCGTTTTCCGCGGTCATTGTATCGACTGCTTCCGTTGATGTTGGCATCACTGATCGCCGCCGTTACGATTGGCTATTGGGCCGCATGGCGGACATCGCATGACCAAATTCATCGTGTGGCCGCTGCTCACGTGCATAACACGTTGACACGCTTTCCACAGAAACCGCGTGCTGTGGTTGATGAATTGTCAGCTCAGTATAAAGGGACCCAGGTTTCACTTGAAGCCGCCAGGGAGCTGCTTGGGTATGATCCGATCGTGGCAAAACTACCTTCCGCTGGTTACCGAGTGGCGTCTACACATGTGCTGAAAATGCCATGCTGCACGTGCCCGGCTTCATTGTGTGTTCGCGAAGACGGATCGGAGTTCTTGATCTTTGAGCACAACGAAGAGCAGCCAATGTGGTTCGGTGATTCGCCGACGATTTCTGCACGATGTCGTGGTCAGGTATGCCACTGCACACAAATGCCCGATCAGTTGGCTGTCACGTGGAAAGTCGGGACGAGATACGTCACCGCCATCGGTGTGAGCGGTCTTGAGGAAATCGCGAGTCTAATGGCTGTCGTCAACCATTCGGATTCCGCTGGATAGTCCATCGAATATGGCAACATCAAATCAGAACCTCTCGCAGGAATTGTTAATGACAATGTCCGCTTCCGAAGTGCCAGATCTGGGCGACGTCTTTTGGAGCGAGATTGCTGACCGCCTGCGACTTTTTATCCGCAGCCGCGTTGAGGAATCTCATACTGCAGATGACCTGGTTCAGGATGTCATTCTGAAGGCACAGCTGAATCTGCATTCTGCTCCGATGCATAAACTGTCGGCGTGGATGTTTCAGATCGCCAGAAACGTCGTCATCGACCATTACCGATCCCGAAATCATCGACGATCAGCCCGGCTGGACGACGAAACAGCGATTGAAGAATCCGAAACGGTCATCGTCTCAGAATTGAGTGGTTGCATCAGGCCCATGCTGGCGCGGTTATCGGCGTGATTCAAAGTGCGTTCCAGAAACGCAGAATCCGTTGTGCGTGTCTGGGAACTGTGTTCAATCTGCCTATGTCAACCGTGACTCTTGTCGAAGATGGGCTCATGATTGCAATGGCTGCTGCTGCATTCCTGGGCATCGGTCATTGATTATAACGCGAGCCAGTATCGGGAATTGATCTGGATGTTGTTTAGCGTTTCGTTAGAATATCAGTACGGAATCTCAATTGGACTGAATCATCATGTTTCATCGTATGCTGTCAATACTGCTGGTCGGCGCGACCCTTTTTGGGCCGTCAATCTGCTGTTGTACGATGAAAGTGGCAAGTGCAGAATCCTCCACACCATCGTGCTGCTGCTGTCAACAGGATGGTGCGGCGAAACAGTGTCCAGAAAGTTCAGACGGTAAAAGGGAGCACGAATGCCCTTGTCGCAAGCATCAATCAGTGGGAGTACGGCTTGGGGACAGGCTGCTCGTTCTGAGGTCACCGTCTGTGAAGTGGATCATTGAACTCTGCGACATCTGCTCGCCGGTGTTCTTCCGACAAGCTGATGACGTGTCGCCACAGGGCGCGAGCCCTCTACCAGGAAGATGCCCCCCAATGCAGGCGGGCAGAGCACTTCTGATTGCGCACGGCGTAAGTCGCTGTTAATCCCTGACGGCTCATCGGAATGGTATTGCTGCGCAACGCACAATGAATAGCGGTTACGGCAATTGAGCACAGTGGCAAGCACCATCGTGTTCTCCAAGCCATCCCGACAGAAAACCGTCTGCGAGATAGCATTCGTCGCGCTCGCGAAAACGCTCCGCCTGCGGTGTGAGCAAACTTTACTGTTACTGAACTGCCTCGACGCAATGCTGCGTTCGTGACTGCAAGGAGTCGTACTTTGAGATTCAATAAGTATTTGTTTTCTGGCGTGATGCTTTCTGCTGGCGCTCTTATCGCGATTGCGGCTGGCTGTGGCTCACAGTCTTCGCCGACGGTCGCCACTCCGTCCGCAATCCCAACA
This sequence comes from Planctomycetota bacterium, assembly GCA_031416875.1. Lineage (GTDB taxonomy): Bacteria > Planctomycetota > Planctomycetia > Planctomycetales > Planctomycetaceae > SXXK01. The sequence goes on from JANOUN010000885.1 coordinate 3,217, forward strand.
TCGACAACCAGCTCACAGGTGACATCGACGACCGCTGCCGTCACTGCTGAAAGCAATGACAAAAAGGTCGATGAGGAGGTGCATCCGCATAAGCCCGGGAGCCATGGCGGTATTGTCATTCCTATTGGTTCGGACAGTTATCACGCGGAGGCCGTGATTGAAACGACTGGAGAGTTTCGCTTGTTGATGCTTGGTAAAGATGAGACCCGCATTCAGGAAGTTGATGTGCAGCCGGTCAAAGCTTATGTCAAGGCGATCGGCGATCCAAACGCAACGCTAATGGAGCTTGCGGCTGTTCCGCAGGACGGTGACGCGCCGGATAAGACGTCTCAATTCGTCGGTCATTTGCCGGAGGAATTTCGGGGCAAACAGTTGGATGTCACGATTCCCAACCTGCGAATTGCTGGAGAGCGATTTCGTGTGGGTTTCACGACGGTAACAGAAAGCCACGCGGAAGAGATGCCTGAGAGCCTGCCGGCAGAGGAAGAGCGGAAGCTGTATTTGACAGCGGGCGGCAAGTACACGGAGGCCGATATCAAAGCGAATGGCGGTGTGACTGCCACTCAAAAATTTCGGGGTGTTCCGTCGTCGCACGATATGTTCCCAAAGGAAGGCGATCGAATTTGCCCCGTGACGAAGACGAAAGCCAACCCAGAATTCACCTGGATTGTGGATGGGAAGTCTTATCAGTTCTGCTGTCCGCCGTGCGTCGATGAGTTCGTGACGATGGCCAAAGAACGGCCCGAAGAAATGAAAGCTCCCGATGATTACATCAAGTCAAACTGAGTTTGGACCGCCAGGTCAACGGCACATGGACCTCCCGACCTGGCCATGCCAGGTTTCCATCAGTGCCGTTGACGCTGGCGTTCTGTCTTCCGAAATAGATTGCTTTCCCGATTGAATTGGTGGGCATCGATACAGGTATGCTTGAATTTTTGCAGGTCATTCTTTGTCCTTATAGTTAACGGTTGAATGGAGAATCAGCGATGAGTGTTTCCTTGAAGTGTCTTTTTTGCTCAGCCGTTTTCGGGATGTTTGCATCAGGCTGCCAGTCGCAAACTTCGCCGCCACCAACTCAAGCATCGGCTCACGTCGAAGCGGACGATCATGATCATGCTGAGCATGAGCAGGGTGATGACGGCGAATCTGATGTGACTTTGGCGATGGCAAAACTGAGCCCCGAAGATCGTAAGGAGGCCGAGGCTCAGAAGTTCTGTGCCGTCATAAACACCAATCTGCTCGGATCGATGGGCGCTCCACTAAAGCTTGATGTGAAGGGACAATCAGTCTTCATCTGCTGCGCTGGATGCAAATCGAAAGCGATGAAGAGCCCTGACGAGACGCTGGCCACGGTTGCGAAGTTGAAGACCGAAAACCGCAGCAAGGAATAGGCGATTCTTTAGTCATTGTTTGGAAAAAGGAAGGGGCCGTCATCGCTTGCTGGAAATCCAAACTCAATGGTGATCCTGTCGTGTTGGCCGCTCGTATTGATGTGGTCAAATAGAAGTCCTGTGAGTCCGCCGTGTTTGTCAGTCTTGAGTCCACTTCACCTTCAGTTCGAAGGTCAATCCATGTTGACGATGATGAAAAACTGCGGCTGGCTGGCGATTGTCTGTCTTGCGGCAGCTCACGCAGCTGCACACGAAGGGCACAAACCGCTGCCGACGCGCGGGATGGAAGTGAATGCGGAAACGGGCAAGATGGTGCTGACGAAGTCCGCGCGGACAACGTTGGATGTACAAACGGCAGAAGTCGGACCGCAGAAGGTGACTCAGTCGCTTCTTGCCTATGGGACGCTGGTCTCGCCGTGGAACCGCCATGCGATGGTAAGCTCACCTCTCTCCGGCCGAATTGTCGAACTGCTGGTGTCTCCGGGTGAATCCGTCAAAGCCGGGCAGTTGCTGGCCGAACTCGACAGCCCGGAACTGGAATCGCTGCAACTGGAGATTCGCAGTGCACAAACGGCACTGAATCTGTCTCTCAAGCTGCAGTCTTCGGCTGAGGCCGCTGGCAAATCGGGTGCGATTCCCGAGATCCGATTCATCGAAGCGAAGAACCAGGTCCAAAAAGATCGAGCTGCAGTGGAAATTGCCCGCGCCAAATGGCTGAGTCTCCAGCTGCCACCTGAAGCACTGGACGTGATGCTGGGAACTCCTAATGAACCATTCCAGCAGCGTCTGGCCCTGAAAAGTCCGATTAATGGAACTGTCACACACACAGACCTGTCCGTCGGGAAGGTGGTCAACTCGAAGGAGCACCTGTTTGAGGTACTCGACTTGTCCTCCGTGTGGCTGAAGATTGGCGTGCTGGAAAAAGACCTGGCTCGTGTCGCGATTGGGCAATCGCTGGAGTTGACTCTGACGGCTTATCCGAATCAGAAGATCCCTGCACAGGTCGATGTCTTTGGTCAGTTTCTGGATCCACAGACACATCTTGGAACTGTCTGGGCGTCGCTGTCGAATTCTTCTTCCGAAGACTTGCAGCTTCTTCCAGGCATGTCCGGGCAGGTGCAGCTGAAGATTGGCGATACCGGCCAGAAGGTTGTAGTACCGATGTCTGCCGTCATTCGTGATGGAGCCGAACGCTTCGTGCTTGTGGAAGAAGAACAAACACAGGTGGCATCAACGTACCAGAAGCAGACCATTGTTTTCGGACTGCGCATGGGAAACCTGATCGAAGTGCGTGGCGGCAATTTGTTCCCTGGAGATCGCGTGGTCACTCGCGGAAGTCATGAGCTGGGAAGCTTCTTTACAAAAGGCGTGCTGAAGGTCAGCGATGAAACGGCCCGCGATATTGGACTCACCTTGCAGCCCGTATCGCCGTTGACGTTGGCTGAAACTATCACAGTGGATGGTCTGGTCGATGTACCACCTACAAGGCGTACTGTGGCTTCAGCACAGCTCAGCGGGTCCATCGCAAGCATTCTGGTGGATCGTGGGAAGAAGGTTCGCGCTGGCGAAGTGCTGGCGGAAATCGTCAGTCAGGACTTCCAGAACCTGCAGCTTGATTTGCTGCGAGCCCATCTGGATTCCGAACTGCAGCAGGAAATCATGACTAATCTTGGCGAGGCTGGCGACGCTGTCTCTCAGCGACGGCTGTGGGAAGCGGAGAGTCGACTCAATCTCGCGAACGGTCTGCGTGAAAATGTCCGACAGCGGTTGACGACAGCCGGAATCTCGGAAGCACAACTGACTCAGCTGGTGACCACTCACATTCTGTTGCCAACGCTGCCTGTCCGATCACCGATCGATGGAGTGGTGATGGATTTCGACAAAGTTCTTGGCCATGTTGTGCAGCCGGATGAATCGGTGTTTGAGATCCATGATCTGTCTCAGGTGTGGGTTCAGGGCTTTGTTTCGGAACGCGATCTGTCGCGAGTCAAAGTTGGACAAACGGTCCGCGTTCGTTTTGTCGCGGATGCCGCGGAAGTTGTGACGGGGACTCTTGTCCGAAGTGGCAGCTCAGTCGGGCGGGATGATCGAACGCTGTCGGTCTGGATCGAACTCAACCAAATGCCCCGTGTGCCGGTTCAGCACAACATGCTGGCTCGGCTGACCATCGAGACGGGAACCATTCCGCCGCAACTCGCGGTGCCGCGTGATGCCATTGTTCGCGAGGGGACTCGATCGTACGTGTTCGTTCACAAAGTCGATGACACCTTTGAACGGCGATTTGTGGTGCTCGGTCGGTCCGACGATGTGGCAGTCGAGATTCTGGAAGGTCTTGTGCCAAATGACTCGGTGGCTGTCAGCGGGGCGATGGCGCTGCAGACCGGCTATGCTGCGTTGCGATGAAGGTGTTTCATGTAGGTCCTGCCTGCCGGGCGGGACTTTCGCCGTAAGGCGAACCTATGGGCGGAAGTCTGCTCAACGGCGACTGATTGATTGTCAATCTACTCGGATTTGGTCGCAGGTTGCAGCAAGCTGCAAAGTCCTTTCCGGCAGAAAGGACCTACATGACATCAGTCAAAGAA
>JANOUN010000886.1:0-2041 GCA_031416875.1 Planctomycetota bacterium
GGCGGCGTACGATTGATTTCGTCCGCCAGCAGGATGTTGGTGAAGACCGGGCCTTCCACAAAGCGAAACTCGCGGCGTCCGGTGTCACTTTCTTCAAGGACGTTGGTGCCGGTGATGTCGGACGGCATGAGGTCGGGCGTAAACTGAATGCGACGAAATTTGACATCCAGCAGTTTCGCGATGGTGCTGACCACCAGCGTCTTTGCCAGTCCAGGAACACCAACCAGCAGGCAGTGGCCACCCGTAAACATGGCCGCCAGAATCTGATCAATGACGTCGTCCTGGCCGACGATCACCTTGTGCAGTTCTTCGACCATCACCTGATGGTGCTTCTGAAACTTCTCAAGGAACTCGTCAAAATCACGTTTCTCAGCCAAGGGTAAATTCCTTTATCACATAAAACGGGCGACTCGCCTGTTGAATTCGCTTCCCAACTTTCACAACAACTCAGGCGAGCCGTGGGGTGTTAACCCCCGGATTGTTTTCGGACGCATGCTGCATCAGGGGATTGACATCCCCTGCTCGCCTGAACCGACGAAGGATAGTCAATCCCCCCTGAACCCTGCCAGCAGATCGGTGAGCACTTTTTCATCCGTCGGATAGTGTGAATGCCGGAGTGCACGGAGCGGAAGCGGGACATTGTCCATACGATACGCTGTTCCCGCGGCATGCAATCCATAAACAGCCGTCGTGAATCGTACCGTCGGTGTGAACTCAAGCGGAGCGTTGGGGTAGTCGATCACGATCGTGGGAATGGACTTCAGATGATCTCGGGCGGCGTGTGAAAAGTACGGGATCGTTTCCGCTCCGACGATCACGCACAGATCGGATTCGTGACGCTCCAGCAATTCATTGGCAGAGAACTCACCGGGATTGTAACGCGGATAGCCGCGAGTGATATCGACCGCGAACGGATATCCGGTCTGCCACAGTAACACATTGTCTGCTCCCGACACGTCGCCCTGCATTCGCATCCGCCGTGCGGTAAAACGTGTCACGGAGTTGAGTTCTGCGACCAGCTGGAGCAGTGCGGCGACGTGAATGTGTCCGGAATTCGTGGGCTGACGGCCTTCCCACATGCGCGACCCTGCCAGGCCCAGGCCAAAGAACACGACGCCGTAGCGACACGACTTCATCAATTCCATCAGCCGCAGCACAGGCGTTGTCACATCACTCAGTGGCGTGCCGCGCAGCAACGCGCGGAGCTGCGCGACGATTTCGAAGTCGCCGTCGGGTTGTACGGGGATGATCAAATCGACTTCACCGCCGTTCGGCGACAGTTTCCAGTCGGCCACCTTGTCCGCTTCGCCGATCATGACGACCTTGCGACTGTCACGGCCTTCCGGAGTGAATCTGCCTTTCGCGAACACGGAATAACGGTCCGCATGACGTGGATGCGATGCGGCCGGATGACATCCCCAGAAGATCACGAGGTCGGCCCGATTGCGTACTTCGCCGAGCGTACATGTCACTTCGCCGACTTCCTGCAGGGCCATGATCGACGGACCGTGGCACATCGAGGCCGTGGTATCGATTACGGCTCCGATGCGATCTGCCAGTGCAACTGCCGCACGCTGGCCAGGACTGGAACTGCGGGACAGACCATAGATCAGCGGAAAGTCGGCGCGCTCAAGTAACGCGATGGCATTGTCAACCGCCGAGTGGTAATCAGCCGCGATGCCGTCAAGCTCGGCGACTGGCTGAGTGGCATCGGAATGATTGCGAAACCAGCGCTCTCCCAGCGCACACTGCGGATTGAAATCGACAATGCGTTCCTCTTCGAAGGTGAGTGAGACATCATCGCACAGACATCCGCAGCCGGGGCATGCGACGTGAGTTTCAGTCTTGTTCAAGCATTGCTCCAAAAACTGTAAGCAGGTCTTCCCTGCCGGGCCTGGGGACTGTCGTTTTAATCGTGGGATAAGCTTCCAGCTTGTCATTGCTTTTAGAAAACAGGGCGTTTTCTTCAATAGATGCAAGGCTGGAAGCCTGGCCCACGGGAAATCCCGGCTAAAACGACAGTCCCCCTGCCGGGGAGGAC
>JANOUN010000887.1:0-5352 GCA_031416875.1 Planctomycetota bacterium
AGTCCATTCCGGCAGAATGGACCTACTTGGAGACTTCGACCTGAATGCAGCATCACTCCACCGTGATCAGCACTCGGCGGCCAATGGCTTCGGCGATGCGGCGGATGGTTTCGAGTGTCGGATTGCCCTTGCCGTTTTCAAGCAGCGACAGATTGGACTTGTTGATCCCCGTCCGCTCTTCCACATCTCTCAGCGACAACCCCGCGGCTTCACGAGCGGCCTTCAGCGCTAACATGACATCCGCAAACTCCCGTTGCCGCGATTCGCATTCTGCTTTGTTCGCGAGTCCCTGACGAAGAATGTCTTTATCCAGCGGTGCGGTGCGATGAATTTCGTCGTGAATGCGTTTGGTCTCGGCATCCAATGGATACCCCTTGACTCGGACACTCTTGATGGGACGGCTCATGATGGCTCCTCGACTTCAAAAGCTGTTACCGGATACACCGTTTCGAAATCAATCTCTTCGTAGATGACCGCGATAAAGCGACCGTCCGGTGTGTACCCAAAGAGAATTGGACGATTACTTGAACGGCTAACGTCAGAGCCGGTCGGGTTCGCAATCACGGCATCAACATCACTTGGCATTAGCCCGTGCTGCATCACTTTGTCGATGTTCGCCCCAGGGTCTTCATTCCAGATGACTCGTGACAAACCATCATCCCCCTTATAGCCGATTGTTGGTGTATATCATAACTTTATCCTGGTACGTTGCAATGGGCATTTGCCCTTGCCGTTTTCAAGCAGCGACAGATTGGACTTGTTGATCCCCCTCCGCACTTCAATATCTCTCACCGACAACTCCTGCAGCTTCGCGAGCGACCTTCAGCGCCAACATCACATCCGCAATCTCCCTGCTGCGGTGTGTCGGGTGTTCAACGAGCCGCGGGAAACGGCTCTGCCGGGAAGCCGACGTGACATCATTTCCCGAGACGTTATGATCTGGTCGAAGTGTGTCAACTGCTTCACTGGAGGGACCTGGTGATCAATACGGAGTCAATTGGGATTGGGGAGTTTTTGATGTCGTTCGTTTCGCGATTTGCTTGTATTCTGATGACTGCCCTTTGCTTATACGGCAATTGTGCTGCGATTGCGCAGGACGAATGGACGCAGTTTCGCGGTCCCGAAGGGCAGGGTCACTCGGCAGCAACGGGATTGCCGATCACATGGAGTGAAACGGAAAACGTCGTCTGGAAATCGGCAATTCCCGGTGAAGGGCATTCGTCGCCAGTCATCTCCGGTAATCAGATCTGGCTGACAACCGCCATCACAAAGGAACTCACCGCCGAACAGGAAAAGGAACGGCTGGCAAAGCTGAAGAATTCGGACGGGCTGAAAGTCGCGGGCACGCTGACTCTGCAGGCCGTCTGCATCAACCGCGAAACCGGGGTGCTTGAGAAAACGATCGACCTGTTTGAAGTCGGAGAACCGGAACCGAAGCATTCTCTGAACAGCTATGCGTCACCGACTCCGGTAATCGCAGGCGACAAAGTCTTTTGCCATTTTGGAACCTACGGTACCGCCGCGATCGATCGAACAAACGGCACCGTGCTGTGGACAAATGACAAACTGAAGATTGACCATCAGAACGGGCCGGGCAGTTCTCCGGTCGCCTGGCACGACAGGGTCATTATTCATTTTGACGGAACGGACCAGCAGTTCATCGCGGCCCTCAATGGCGCCACCGGAGAAGTCGCATGGCAGACCTCGCGTTCGGGCAAGATGGACGAAACTCCGGAACTCAGAAAGGCCTATGGAACGCCGCTGATTGTTCCCGTGAAGGGTCGCGCCCTCGTGATTTCGCCTGCGGCCAACTGGGTCTATGCCTATGACGCCGATACGGGAAGTGAAGTCTGGAAAGCGTCTTATGGCCAGCTGGGGTTTTCAACGGTCCCGCGTCCGGTCGCTTCGGGCGACACGGTTTACGTTGCCACCAGTTACATGCAGTCCCGACTGGTTGCTGTGCGCCTTGACGGCGAGGGTGACGTTTCGGAAACGCATGTCACATGGAAAGCCGACAAACAGATTCCTCAAAAACCGTCACTGCTGTTGCATAATGATCGTCTGTATTTTGTGAGCGACAAGGGCATTGTCCGCTGTGTGAATCCTAAAACCGGCGAAGACGTCTGGTTCGACCGGTTGTCCGGCGACTACTCTGCATCGCCGCTCGAATCGGAAGGGCATCTCTATTTCTGCGGCGAGAACGGCACCTGCACTGTGCTGCAGGCGGGTGATGAATTCAGGGAGTTGGCAAAGAACACGCTGGATGCCGACTTCATGGCATCACCTGCAGTCGCCGGGAAAGCGCTGTTTCTGAGATCGACGACGCATTTGTATCGGATAGAAATCCGATGATTCCTTTTCCAAATCCTGAAAGCCATAGCCTGTCAGGATATACCGCACGCGGATGGCATTGGCTCGTTTAACCGCTGGCCCAGCGGGCCGCGCGAGCAGCATCCCGCTGGCTGAATTCCCACGCGCGGGGCGTTGCCCGCGCGGTTAAACGAATGTGCGATCCTCAACCGCCGTCAGGATCACGCGAACAGGCCCGAATTTCCTTTTCAGAAAAACCGGGCCTGTCGGTAAGATTTACTCTGCAACAAGACTACGCAGCCTGGTCAACGGCTTCGTCGGTCTCATCGACTTCCTCTTCGTACACCAGGTAGTAAATATTGCTGGCGGCTTCTTCCAGGTAGTGCTTAATGTTTTCGCTCTGCACGCCGGCGATGAGTCGGTCGAGCGCTTCGACGGCGCGATCGACTTCTTCGCTGCTGATTTCTTCGAACTCATCTGCCGTTGCGAGACGGTATTGAGCGTTGATGATATCGTTGTGTTCGTCCGACATTGCAAATTCTCCACAGACTTTTCAGCGGACTCGAAACTTCGCTTTCGGTCGGCCCGCCAAATCAAAACTTTGATTCACTGGATACCGGGAAAGCAGGGGACTGGTCAGTGCCAGAGGGTTCGGGCGCGTGCCATGGTGCCCTGACTGACTCTATCGGAATTCGGACTCGATTGGCTTTGGCCGATTGTGGACTGATATCAAACTTCCCTGACCATCAGGTGTGGACTTGAGAAGAAGGGCAAAAGTCATGGAGAAACGGGCAGCTGTGGACGACGTGTACTGGCAGTCTCTGCCGGTCGTGTGTTATGCAACGCGATTCTGGCTGAAGCGTGCGCTGTCGTTTGTGACAACTGGGGAGGTTTACCGAAATGGCAAGCTTCGGTAAAGTAGGTCCTTCGAAAAGGCTGCAAATATGAATTCGGTGACTGAGTATCTGACTTTTACAGTTCGACAGCGCGTGGGTTTTCTGAATATCACCGCTCAGATCTGCGACATTCTGAAGCGGAGCGGAATTCAGGAAGGTTTGTGCCTGGTGAATGCCATGCACATCACGGCCAGTGTGTTCATCAATGACGATGAACCCGGACTGCTGGACGATTACCGTCGCTGGCTGGAAGGACTCGCTCCGTTCGATCCGAGTCCGGAAAAATACCGGCACAACCGGACGGGCGAAGACAACGCTGACGCCCACCACAAGCGCCAGATCATGGGCCGCGAAGTTGTTGTCGCGGTGACGAAAGGCCAGCTGGACTTCGGCCCGTGGGAACAGATCTTCTACGGTGAGTTCGACGGCAACCGGGCCAAACGAGTGCTCGTAAAAATCATCGGGGAGTGAAACGGCTGCTGGCCTTCAAAGTAGCAGGACCTCGCCGAGGTCCGTCTGCAGCAACGTCGTCTGAAGATAAGTCATCGGACCTCGGCTAGGTCCTGCTACATTTTCAACAGGAGTGGCGCAGCGCCGTTATTGTTCCGCCGATGCCGTTGTTCGTGCGGAGTCGGTACCGCGGAACATCCGGAACTGGGGGCAGAGCGTGATGGTTTCCGGAACCGGAGTAAATCGTTCAGCTTGCTCTCGGTTAATACCGATGGTATGCTTGCGAAAAGCCAGTGAACAAAATTCGGCTGCATGCCGCGTGGTCCCGGAATTCGTTCCGGGAGACCCTATATTCACTGGCTTTTTTATGCGCCAACTCCTGAGAGGCAGATCGGTGACTGAAACGGCCGGACACGGAACGACGATTCAACCATGAGCTTCGCCTTCGACTTCCTTCGCGAATACATCGACTTGCGACGATTTGACGTGCTTGTCCGGGCAAAACTGAATCAGCGAGTAGTAGCCTTTTTCTGCGGTCATGGTGTGTCGAACGCAAATAAAGAAACTCGGCCTCCCGGAGCAGCCTGTCCCTGAAACTGGCTGTCGTTGCGAAATGGGGTTCCCAACACCGTTTCAACAATCAACTGACAGATCGGAGTGTTTGGGTAAAGAGAAATGTTACAGGGGCCCAGATTAATGAGTTCCAGTGTAATGGTGCCTGCGAACCCGGAGTGAATGGTCGGTGCAGTGAAATGCACCAGCAAGCCGCATCGAGCATAAGAACTCTTGCCTTCGACCCGAGCCGCGAGACACTGCCCCTCTGATAGGCTCGGCAACTCAACTCGTTCCAGCGTCCGTCCGAGTACAAGTCGGTTCGGCCGAAGGACGAATGGTTGCCCATCAGAGTTCTTGACACTCTGCGAATTAGGGCCGACGAGCTTTGCAAATCCGCCCCGAGAGAAGTTGATGTCGAGCGGAAGACCTTCCTTGAAGTACGAAATCTCATCCGCCAATCTCAAGTCGACAGCAGAAGTCTGATATGGACAATCCAAACCGCTGGCGTCTGGCGTTCGGGGCAGAGGCTCTGGTGAAATTACCAAACGTTTCTCATCCAGGGCTCGGTGGAGTTCGGTATTTGAAAGGATCATTCGTCAGAGACATTCGGCTCTCCCTGCAGGAATTCATCAAGACACTCACACCTACATTACTCAATTGACGCGGTTCTCGCAATTCAGTTTTCGCAATGAATGTACGCTCGAATTGCGAGCCGTCTACGTTTCCACTGAGCCCGTCAATTGCGGCGAACAGCCTCAACTACTCCCGTACTCGGGCGTCTCGGTCTTCCCGGAGGAAGATCTTCAGGTCGGCGACAGGAATGCCGAAGGAGTCCAGAATGCGACGGGTAGTGTCGCGGATGGAGTTGACGGAGAGGTTGATCTCTGTCAACAGATCATTTTCGAGCTGCAAGGCGGAACGCAGCGGGTCGCCAGTGCAACTCAACGAATGGTGGCCTCGGCTGGAGATGAAGTCCGGGTGATCAACCAGCGAACGGAACTGTTGCGGATCATGCTGGAGCAACTGCAGGCACAACAGTTCAAAGAGCCTTCTCCATGTGGTGATCCCCGTGGTGCCACGGCCCAGCAGGATGAAACCGTGCGGACGCTTGTATGTGAAGTTCTCGTCCAGGCTGTGCGGC
>JANOUN010000888.1:0-6052 GCA_031416875.1 Planctomycetota bacterium
CTCCCGGACTTGACTCTCCGCGTCGAGCTGCTTTTTAGTACCTTGGACATTCATGTCCGAGATGTCTATCCCGAACTTCCCATGGCGGCAGACCACGATCAGCACATCTGAATTTGCCAGAACACAATTTCATGGCCCTGCGACGGACATGAATGTCCATCCTACATGAGAATAGACTATGAACCTTCGACGGCCAATCTTCGCCGTGTTGACTGCCAAAGTCCAGCTGCGACTGCCTGCAGGAGCGACATCAATGTTGCGACTGACAGGACGCACACGGACTATTCAGGCTACTGGTTTCATCCGGAACAAAAGAAATGGATGCTGATCTCATCGTGGCACGCCCCCAAAGAGGGCGGACGACTGAAAGGATTGCACAGCTTCAGTGAAAACTTCGGTGGCCACAGCGGGCATCTGCTGCGAAGAGCACTTTATGGCAATCAATGGATTCGCACTCCGGATGGACAATGGACAGAACTCACCACCGCCCGCTTCAGCCATGATCCCACCGGCCGAGAGGATCGGTTCGATCGATTCATGGGTCTCGAAAACGGGGAATTCTTTCTCAGTCACGGCGGCTTCATTGATGGCGACACTGAATACGGCACTCCCTTCGAGCGTCCAGCAACACGAAAGCCTCCCCAGGATCTGGAATTGCCGGCCGTTCAGAAGAAGTAGTTCCTCGCCACACGGCAAATGCCTGAAAAACAGCTCGAAGCAGTGATTCAGGCAGCATAAACTCAGATGCCGGGCCTGGAAAACGTGTTTCCCTGCGGTCCGCGCGTTTCGACGACCGACGAAGCTTGCTATTCTATGAATTGCCCGCTGTCGGCCTCGTGTGCTTCATCGCTTTCACTTCAAGCCCCTTACTCCATGTCGAACGAAACCCACGGTGATTTATTGCCGGATCCGGCAATTGAAAGCCCTGCTGAAGACACCATTGCGCTGGATATGTTTTTGAAGCTGGCGAATGTTGTGCCGTCGGGCGGTGCGGCAAAACATTTGATTCAGTCGGGGGCAGTTCAGGTGAACGGCACGGTGGAAACGCGTCGAGGCCGAAAACTGCGCCCGGGAGATCTGGTCGAAGTCGATGGAGAACAGTTTGTCATCGAATCTGACGGTCTATGATTCAGATCAGGAAGCGACATTCATGACCAGACCAGATGATAACACTGACAACCGCTCGTTAGATGCACCGGATGACGATCTGGAGTACCTGCCGCAGGATGAGCCTTCGCCTTATCAATACGTCAACACGATCTCTGCTGATCGCGAGATTTATCGCCGTCAGCGCGGCGCATTTCAAGCGCATAGACGCCGACAATTCCGTACATCGGTGATTCTGTTTGTGCTGACACTTTGCAGCACGTTTCTGGTTTCGTCCGGTTACGTCCCGTTTCGCTGGCTGGCGACCAAAGTTTCACCTCAGTATGAACAGGAAATGGAACGACTGATCCTCGAAGATGCACTGAAGACGGGGAAACCTCCGGAAACCGTCAGCGCTCTCATGTGGGACGGTGTCCTTTCAGGACTGATGTATGCCATCCCGCTGATGTCCATCTTGTTCTGTCACGAGATGGGACACTATCTGCAATCGGTGCGGCATCGAGTCCCGGCGTCGTTTCCCTACTTCATTCCGCTGCCACTTCCGCCGCTGGGCACGATGGGGGCTGTGATTCTGCAGGGACGGGGCGTGGCAACTCGCCGGCAGATGTTCGACATTGCCGTGTCCGGTCCGATCGCCGGCCTGGTGGTCACGATTCCCGTTCTGCTGCTGGGCATCTATCAGTCGGGCTACGAAAAAGCCACGCTCGGCGGCGGGCTGGAATTCGGTGAACCACTGCTGCTGCAATGGGTCATCCACTGGATTCATGGGCCCGGTTTGCCCGGTGAGTCATTCATGATTACCACCCTGGGACTGGCAGGCTGGGTCGGCGTCTTCATTACGGCGATGAATTTGTTGCCGGTCGGCCAGCTCGACGGCGGACATATTCTCTATACCCTGATCGGTCGCAAGGCGCACGCAGTCGCATTTCTTGTCATCGCAGCCGGTGTGGCCATGATGTTCATTCAGGAAACATACACGTTCAGTCTGCTGTTGATCCTGCTCATGGTCACCGGATTGCGTCATCCGCCGACTGCCAACGATTCCGAACCGCTCGGGACAGGCCGAACGGTGCTTGGCTGGCTGACCCTGTCGTTCCTGATCATCGGCTTTACACCGACGCCGATTTCCGAAGCCGATGGCAGCGATGCGGTCGCTCCCGCTGAGCAGGCCGAACCAGTTGCCGCCGATTATGGTGCAGACGTGATTTGAAAGTGTTCGTATTCACGCATCGACCAAAACACGTCGCTGTGCGGTTACCATAATTCAGCCTTGATGGCATCACGGCAGTTTGTCCGGGTAATCTCAGTCGGCGGAGTGACTGAGCTACGTAGGCGACGTCGCTCCGCCGACTCGCATTCCTGTTCACACCCGTGCGAAACCAAAGCTACGTTGAGGTTGCTATGAGTTCGCCCTCGACGACATCACGACGCTGTGCCCGGGTAATCTCAGTCGGCGGAGCGACTGAGCTACGTAGGCGACGTCGCTCCGCCGACTCGCATTACTGGCAACGCCCTCTGTTTAAGGCCGCAAGGCGATTTGAAGGTGTTATGCATCGCCACTGAGATTGCGATAAAGTCTGCGGAGGGCTTCGCTTTCAATCTGGCGGACGCGTTCACGAGTCAGCCCGAGCGATTCACCGATTTCTTTCAGAGTGAGTGGTTCGCTGTCGTCCAGACCAAATCGCATCCGCAAAATCGTTGCTTCGCGAGGATCCATTTCATCCAGCAAGCGGGAGACATGTGTCAGGTTGTCGTTGTTGATCAGTTCATCTTCAGGACCTCGCACGCGATCGTCCGGAATGATGTCACCCAGACTCATTCCGGACTCTTCCTGTTCTGACTGCGGCGACGCATTATACAGCGTAATCGCCTTCTTCACGATGCACAGTTTCTTCTTCGGAATCCCCAGCTCTTTCGCGATGTCTTCCGCCGTTGGCGTGCAATTGAGTTCTTCCGTCAGCTTCGCCGATGCGCGTCGCCACTTGGAGAGCAATTCCACCATGTAAGCAGGGATACGAATCGTCTTGGCAGAATTAACGAGTGCGCGTTTGATGGATTGCTTGATCCAGTAGCTGGCATACGTGCTGAAACGCGTATTCATATTCGGATCAAAGCCTTCCACCGCGCGCAGCAGGCCGAGGTTGCCTTCTTCGATCAAGTCCTGCAGCGGAAGCCCCTTCCCGGAATATCCGCGGGCAATGTTCACCACCAGACGCAGGTTCGCACGCACCATGCGATCACGAGCGGCACCGTCGCCGGCAGAAATGCGGTTCGAGAGTTCCTTCTCGTCGTTTGCAGTCAGCAGCGCGGTTTCATTGATTTCCTTGAGATAGGTTTCCAGTGGTGTCTGGAGCCTTGAAGAGGATATGGTGGATCGCTTCTGTCGAGTTGTCTGAGTCATGCGTGGCAGCCTGCGGAAGGAACCGAAATGAATCCACTCCTTATATCGGAGGCAATTCCCGCCGTATTGACGCAGAGACGTGCAGAATCTGCCGGTCTCCACGGATCGGTTTCCCTCGCCACACTGAGCGGCATATTCGCGACAACCGGAAGACTCAGGCCACACCGAATTTCCGTCGTGGCGCGGAACGGTTACACTGCGGCTGCAATCCACACAGCATGTGCCCGAATGTCAGTGCAAGACTGCGTCATGTCATCAGATGTCACCACAGCAATGGGAAAAGTTTTTCTCGTCGGCGCTGGGCCGGGCGATCCGGGACTCATTACTGTCCGCGGTGCGGAATGCCTTGCGCAGGCAGACCTTGTGCTTTACGACGGACTCGTGAATCCTTTATTACTGCGTTTGACAAAGGGCAATTGCGAACGCACCGCGCGGGCCCGGCGAGATGGCGCGGACATTGTTGCCCAGGCGGATATTAACGCCCGACTTATCAGCGAAGCTCAGGCGGGTCGTACGGTCGTGCGTTTGAAGGGCGGCGATCCGTATATTTTCGGACGTGGGAGCGAAGAGGCCGCCGCGCTCCATGAAGCCGGAATTCCCTTTGAAGTCATTCCGGGTGTTACCGCAGCCACGGGGGCCGGAGAATACGCCGGCTTCTCATTCACACACCGTGAAATTTCATCCTCCGTCGCGTTTGTTACGGGACACGAAGATCCCAATCGCGAAGAAAGTCGCCTCAACTACAGTGCGCTCGCAGCCTTTCCTGGCACGCTGGTATTCTACATGGGACTCAGCCGACTCAGGGAAATCTGTGAGAAGCTGCAAGAGGCCGGGATGCCGAAATCGTTGCCGGCTGCAGTCGTCTGTCAGGTGTCGCTTCCCAGTCAGAAGGTGGTCGAAGGCACTCTGGAAACACTCCCCGCGCTGGCGGCAGCACAGAATCTCAGACCGCCGTCATTAATTGTGATTGGCGAATGCGTCAGGCAGCGGGCTCAGTTGTCGTGGTTCGAGAATCTGCCATTGTTCGGTGTGTCGATCGGCGTAACTCGACCTGA
Source organism: Planctomycetota bacterium (assembly GCA_031416875.1). Taxonomy (GTDB): domain Bacteria; phylum Planctomycetota; class Planctomycetia; order Planctomycetales; family Planctomycetaceae; genus SXXK01. Next base: position 4,564 of record JANOUN010000888.1, read on the forward strand.
AGAACAGGCGGAAGACGTGGCCCAACAAATCGTCCGCAAGGGGGGTGAACCGGTCCTGATGCCGATGATCGAAGTCGGTCCGGTCAACCAGCATCATCAGAAGGAGATCGCCCGCGTTGTGCGTCAGCTGGGGCGATTTCACTGGCTGGTTTTTACCAGCGTCAATGGCGTAGCGGAATTCTTTCGACATCTGCACGACGCAAAGCTGGACACGCGCTGCCTCGGAAACGCTCAGATTGCCGCGATTGGTGCGAGTACCGCCGAAAGGCTGCGGGCCTTCGGCATCAATGCGGACGTGGTGCCTTCCGAATACAGGGCGGAATCCCTCGCGAAGACACTTGAAAAACGCGTGCGGGGAAAAACGGTACTTTGGGTCCGCGCCAGTCGAGGTCGTGATGTGCTGCCACGGATGCTGACGGATGTCGGGGCATTGTTCGCCCAGCTGGTTGTCTATGAAAATCGCGACGTGGAAACGCTCAGCCCTGAAGTTGCACGCCGCTTGAAAGCTGGCACACTGGACTGGATCGGACTCAGCAGTCCATCAATCGCCCGCCGCTTTGCACAATTGCTGAAGGCGGCGGGCATTGCAGCAAACGAGCTGAAGACCCGCATTGCGACCATCAGTCCCGTGACGTCTGCAGCCGCCCGCGATTCCGGATTGACGGTGGCTGTGGAAGCGACCGTTTATACCTGGGACGGAATCCTCAAGGCGATTGAACAAAGCAAATCGTAGGTTTGCAGGGTGGGACGACATTGCTGAATTTTGGGTAGGCCGGACCAAGCGAAGCGCAGTTCCGGCAATTGGCTGACCTGCCGGAACGGCGCTTCGCTTGGTCCGGCCTACAGTCCCAACGCAAATTCAAAGCCCTGACGATGCAATTCCCCTGGACCTCAGGTCTAATCGTTCAGCACAAACGTGACCTTCAGGATCACTCGAAAGCAGGTGATCTTGCCAACTTCGAATTCAACTTTCTGGTCCTGCACCCAGGCACCAGTCACGATTTTCAGAGTCTTGCACGCTCGAGCGACCCCGACGGCAACGGCGTCCTCAAAACTGTTCGATGACGAAGCAATGATCTCGGTCACGCGGGCAACCGCGGATGTCGCTTCGACTTTTTCGACCTGTTCGTTTTTTTTGTTCTTCTTGTTCTTCATCACGGCGAACTCCATCGTTCATTGACAAAACTGCAGCTGCATTGTCTTACCCAAGAGTCGCAGTATGCGCATTTGTTTCCTTTTATCCAGTCACTGAGAGTCGATGGAGTGTTTTCTTAACAATTCGGCCGAAAACGGTGACATCTGCCCAAGCACACGCCTGCGATAGCGTCCACTGACGTGTTCGGCAAGGCGAGCGGCAGGGCGTCAGCCCTCCGTGTCGGCTACACGATTGCACCGACGGCCAATTTCAAACGACGCTTTGACCTGTGTCGGATCGCGGTGCGCCACGACCTCTGCATAAACAGCTTTGCAACCTCGCGTGTGACATTCT
>JANOUN010000889.1:0-3556 GCA_031416875.1 Planctomycetota bacterium
TACGATCTGGTGGGCATTCATTTCGAAGGTCATCCGAATCTGCGGCGCATTTTGTGTCCGGAAGACTGGGTGGGGCATGCTTTACGAAAAGATTATGCCTTCCCGCTGGAGTATCATGGTGTTCGAGGTCGCTAGTTGAAGTTGGTTTGAAATGGGCGGCAAGGTCCGACCCGGAGCAGTTCGGTCATGAGTATGCAAATTGAAGATCCGCGCGTCGTTGAGTTTGACGTTCAGACGGACGAAATGCTGGTCAACATGGGCCCCCAGCACCCCAGCACCCACGGCGTGTTGCGGTTGCTGCTGCGTACGGACGGCGAGATCGTCCACGAATGCACACCGCACATTGGCTATCTGCATCGCTGTGCCGAAAAGATCGGCGAGAACCTGTCGCCACCGCAGTACATTCCGTACACGGATCGTATGGACTATCTCGCCGGCATGAATATGAATCTCGGTTTTTCGCTGGCGATCGAAAAACTGATTGGCATGAAAGTTCCCGAAAAGGGCGTGCATCTGCGAGTCCTGATTGCCGAACTGGGGCGTATTGCCAGTCATCTTGTCGGGATGGGAACGTATGGACTGGACCTCGGAACTTTCAGCCCGTTCCTGTATGCATTTCGTGAACGCGAAATCATTCTCGATCTGTTTGAGGAAGCCTGTGGCGCAAGACTGACTTACAGCTATCTGACGGTCGGTGGTGCAACTCACGACCTGCCGGACGAAATTGAGATTCCGGAAGGACTGGCATCGCTGACGGGTCGTATGCAGGGCGACCGTTTTCCGTTTGTGGAAGTCGTGGAAATGTTTCTGCAGTGGCTGGAGCCACGGATCAAGGAATATCACACGCTGCTGACGCGGAATACGATCTTCATCAAGCGAACAGCCGGACAGGGTGTTTTGACTCCGGAAATGGCCGTCAGTTATGGATGTACGGGGCCAGTCCTGCGGGGCAGCGGTGTCGACTTTGACCTGCGACGTGACGGCGAACCGATCTATACCGATATGTACAAGGACTATGATTTCGACGTCATCGCTGCTCCATTCGAAGATGCGCCACGTGAAGTGGTGCTGGGCGATAACTGGTGCCGCTTCTACGTGCGGATGCTGGAAGTCGTGCAGGCAATTCGCCTCGTACGCCAGGCCATACCAAAATACAAAGCCGCGACTGGCAGCCATCGCGAGGTATTCAAGTTGAATACGAAGCTGCCAAAGGATGAAGTCTATCTGGAAACGGAAGCTCCGCGAGGTCAGATGGGTTTTTACGTCGTGGGCAACGGCGAAGGCAATCCGCTCCGCGTCCGCGCCAAAAGCAGCTGCTTCTGCAACGTGGCCATCACCGATCAGATTTGCAAAGACGTCCCGCTCGCCGACGTCCCGGCGATTGTCGGATCACTGGACATCGTGATGGGTGAAATCGACAGGTAGCAAGACTGCCCGACAATCCCCGCCGCGGGAGCCCATGGAATGAAATTGCTGGTGCGTCCTGCCTTTCCATAAAATCCGTGGTCCAAACATGAAGGAAAAGGCACATACAAATGCCACGCAAATTGCCATTCGACGTCGCGGTCGGTTCGCTGCGTCAACTCGTCGAGGGAATGGTTCCCGGTGAGGAGCTGGTGCTAACGGTGGAGGGCGAACCTACGGCGGTTGTGACCAGACCGCCCCGGACAACCTGGCCTTGTCAGCCGGGCACCGCGAAGGACACCACTCATTGGATGTCCCCCGACTTTGACGCACCGCTGGAGGATTTTGCGGAGTACATGGAATGACTCTGTTGCTCGATACGCACACGTTGCTCTGGTTCTGGTGGTCTGACCCGCAATTGAGCGCGACAGCCACCGCAGCAATCTGCGACCCGAGTGTCCGCAAGCTTGTCAGCCCTGCGAGTTCCTGGGAAATCGCAATTTAAGGTGAGCCGAGGGAAGCTCGATTTAGGGGCACCCTATCGAGGTTTCATCCACATGCACATGCTGCGGAACAACTTCGAATTGTTGCCGATTACAGACGAACACATGGCAGGGCTGATCGACATGCCGTTTCACCACAAAGACCCGTTCGACAGAATGCTGATTGCACAGGCAGGCTACGAGAGTATTCCGATTGTCAGTGCAGACGCACAATTCGACGCTTACGGCATCAACCGGATTTGGTGAGCATTGATGAGTGACCCGAATCGGGTTGAACCGTGGCGGAAAATCCACCGCATTGCAGTGTCTTGATTTTCTGGCACAGACGGTCCGTGTCCGACGGCAAGCAGATGCACGAGCGAAATGCTTGTTGTTCCAGACAGGCTGGCTCGGGGAGTTAGCTCCTCGCGAAAACACCAGGAAAATCCTGACTTTTCGGGGCGGGGCCGAATTCGCATACCCGCAAAAGTGCATCAGCCTCTATGATTCCCTGCCCTTTGCCTCACAAGCGGCATGATTTGGTCACTTGAGACAATTCCTGAGCCTTTCAGCCTTTCCCTGTAACGAATTCGCATGATTTCCAACCGACCTGACATCAGAAACCTGCTTGAAGAACGCATCCTGATCATCGACGGCTCGATGGGAGCCCTGATCATGTCGAACAATCCGGACGAAGCCGGTTATCGCGGTGAGCGATTCAAAGATCATCCGATCGATCTCAGAAACGCCACCGACCTGCTCGTACTGACCCAGCCGCAGCTGATCTCCTCGATTCATCAGCAGTATCTGGACGCCGGAGCTGATATTATCGAGACTGACACGTTCAATGCGAACGTCGTGTCGATGGAAGAATTCCAGCTGTCGCATCTGACCTACGAAATCAACAAGGTCGGGGTCGAGCTGGCTCGCGCGGTGGCTGACAGGGAGACCGCTCGAAATCCGAACAAACCTCGCTACGTCGCCGGAAGTATCGGGCCGACCAAAGTGCAACTGTCGATGAATGCCGACAAGCCGGGGAGTCGACCGTTTCAGTTCGATCAGATGGTCGACTCGTATGCCGAACAGATTCGCGGACTCATGGACGGCGGCTGCGACCTGCTGCTGCCTGAAACAAGTTTCGACACGCTCAATATGAAAGCGTGCCTGTTTGCCATCGGCAAGGTCTTCGAGGAAAAGAGCCGCGAAATTCCGGTGATGATCTCCGGCACGGTATTTCAGGGCGGCGTGACCCTGCTGGGACAGACCGTCGAAGCCTTCTACACGGCCATCGAACACTTCCCGGCGCTCAGCGTCGGTTTCAACTGCGCTCTCGGACCAAAGCAGATCAAACCGTATCTTGAGACGCTGTCGAACATGGCCACGACATATGTCAGCTGTTATCCGAACGCCGGAATGCCGGACGGAATGGGAGGCTTTGATACGAGTGCTGCTGATTTCGCTGAGATCGTACGAACGCTGGCGACGGCTGGTTTGCTGAATATTGTCGGCGGCTGCTGCGGCACGACGCCCGCATATATCCGCGCGGTGGCTGAAGCGGTGAAAGGCATTCCGCCGCGAAAGATTCCACAGGGCAATGGCTGGTCAACATACTCGGGATTCGATTATCTGGCACTGCGACCCGAATCGAATTTTATGAACGTCGGTGAACG
>JANOUN010000890.1:0-2113 GCA_031416875.1 Planctomycetota bacterium
AACAAAAAGAGTCGTCAGGTGACTCACCTGACGACTCATGGAGGCGGGGGGAATTGAACCCCCGTCCTGTTGTCCCACAATTAAGGCCTCTACGTGCGTAGTTCGTTGATTAAGTCGCGATGGAGAGGTGCAGCGAACAAGACCATCCATCGCCAGTCCATCACAAGTCTCGCATCAGCCGTAACGGACGGTTGAACTGATGCCAGCCCAAATTTGCAACTGACGGTCGGCTCCTTAGGCGAAGATCCTTAGGTCAGCGTAGCCTATTTCTAGGCTGCGAGAGAGAACTGCGGTTTTGCAGTTATTGGTGATCAGCTTTTTACGAGGCCAACTGATCAACCTCGGCACGCCACCCTGATTGCCAGTAACCCAGTCAAATCCGATCGCCCCCGGGTACGCTGAATCAGGTTCAGCTTCTTCTACACTCGGCATTCTATCCGTATGGCTTCAGGTTTGAAGGGGCTGAGTGGAAAAAATGTGGCAGGAAGGCGGAAAGAGCGGAGAATGGCGTCACCTGGCCGCAAACGCCACGAGATGACTTTACTGAAACTCTGGGCGGATGGTTCCATCGGCATTGATGATTGGAGCGGCGTTTTCGGCATGCCCCAGCGCGCGACATCCGGGGCCGATTTTTTCGGTGCCAAGATCTTTGTCCATTTCCTCAGCAAGTGCCCGGAGTTCACTCACGATTTCAGGGTGTTTCTCCGCCAGATTCGTGGATTCACTCACGTCGTCGTCGAGATTGAAGAGTTGCGGAGTCGGTGCGGACTCTGGTCCGGACTGTTTTCCATTCTTCTTCGCGGCTTTGCCTTTGCCAGCCGGTTCGCTCACCGCAAGATGGAATTTCCATGGTCCCATCCGGACGGCTTCCAGTTTCAATCCTTTGAAGTAGTAAAAAGCCTTGTGCGGTGACTGGGCATCGGTCGCTCCGGCCAGAAGCGGCCAGATGTTGCCGCCATCGATCCTGTTTTCGGGCAAATCCGCGTCAGCCAGCGCGGCAAAAGTGGGCAGGAGGTCCATCATGCTTGTGATCTCATTTGTCGTACTTTCAGGCGGAATCTTCCCCGGCCACCATGCGATCGCGGGGACGCGCATTCCGCCTTCCCAGGTACTGCCCTTGAATCCTCGCAACGGTCTGTTAATGGATCGAGGCGTGCCGCCGTTGTCCGATGTGAAGATCACGAGCGTCTTATTGTCGAGCTTGAGCTCGCGCAGCGTGTCGAGCACCTGACCGACGCTCCAATCGACTTCTTCGATCCAGTCACCGATGAGCCCGTTATTCGATTTCGTATGAAACTCCTTCCCTGGATAAAGCGGAAAGTGAACGGCCGTGTGCGGCAGATACAGGAAGAATTTCTTATCTTTATGCTCATGCAGAAATCGCACGGATTCCTCCGTATACCGTTGCGTGATCGTCTGCTGTTCGGCAGCTCCCACGCCTTCCAGCAGCTTTTCATTTTTCAGCAGCGGCAGAGGCGGCTGGTTGTTTCCCTTGAGTCCGGTTGGATCTGCATCTGCCGGAGCGGCCAGATTCTTCTCCGCGTTTGGGTTCTGTTTTGGCAAGGGCGCGCCGAGATCACTTTTTGAGCCCTCTGCCGGCGTACCCATATCGTTCGAATAGGGAATTCCAAAATACGAATCGAACCCCTGAACAGTCGGCAGGAATTCCGGCTGGTCGCCGAGATGCCATTTACCGACACACGCGGTTGCATAGCCCTGATTCTTCAGCACTTCTGCAATCGTGACTTCCTGTGGGTTAAGGCCCACAGACGCAGCCGGAAACAGCACTCCTGGGATCGGCAGCACACGCTTTGGATAACAGCCCGTCATCAGTGCGGCTCGCGAAGGCGAGCAAACCGGTGCGGCGTAGTGCGCGGTGAGCAACCGTCCTTCCTTCGCCATGCGATCGAGATTCGGAGTGCGATTCAACGTGGAACCGAAGGGGCCGATGTCGGCGTAACCAAGATCATCAATGTTGATAACGACGAAGTTCGGGGTATCGGATTCTGCTGCCATTGCTGAAGCTGCGAAGTGGCCTGAGGCACACATCGCCAAGGTCAGTCGAATCAGAAACGTGGAAGTTTTCTGCATGACTTATGGTCTCTCTTTGTGA
>JANOUN010000891.1:0-2693 GCA_031416875.1 Planctomycetota bacterium
ATACAGTGGCCAGAATCAGGGTCAGGGAACTCATGCCTGCGCTCCGCCGTGCGCCCTGAAGATACTCAAGTCAAGCTCAAGACCAATGCGCGCGAGTTCTTCATAGAACGAGGGCACAAAGTTACAGCACACAAACTCTCCGGTGACCTTTCTGTTCGCGTCGACACCCTTCTGATTGTAAACAAAGATATCCTGGAGTTGGATCTTGCCACCTTCGATACCGGTGACCTCGGTGATGTACGTCACCTTGCGAGAGCCGCAGGCGAATCGGGTTTGCTGTACGATTATGTTCACGGCCGAGGCGACCTGCTCGCGGATGGCCGAAATCGGAAGGTCCATGCCAGCCATCATCACCAGCACTTCCATGCGCGAGAGCGCATCGCGCGGGCTGTTGGCATGCAGCGTGGTCAGCGAACCGTCATGCCCCGTATTCATGGCCTGCAGCATGTCCAGGGCTTCGCCACCGCGACACTCGCCCACCACGATCCGGTCGGGCCGCATGCGCAGGGAGTTGCGAACCAGGTCGCGGATGGAAATCGCGCCCTTGCCTTCGAGGTTGGGAGGGCGCGCCTCGAGGGAAACCATGTTCGGCTGGTTGAGCTGAAGTTCAGCGGCGTCTTCGATTGTCACAATACGCTCGTCATTCGGGATGAGATTGGACATAACATTCAGCAACGTAGTCTTGCCGGAGCCGGTGCCGCCGGAAATAACAACGTTGCGCCGCTGTTCTACACAAATCCGCAGGAAATCCACCATCGGTTGACTAATAGAATTGAACCCCACCAAGTCTTCGACTTGCAGTCGTTTCTTGGAGAACTTGCGAATGGTGATGCTAGGTCCTTTTATGGCCAACGGAGGGATAATGGCATTGACGCGCGAGCCATCCTTTAGGCGCGCATCCACCATGGGCATACTTTCGTCGATTCGTCTTCCTATCGGGGTGATAATGCGTTCGATCACGCCGAGTACTGCCTGGTCATTGGTAAAGGTACACTCACTTAGCTCCAGCTGACCCTTGCGCTCGACGAAAATCTCATCCGACCGATTGACCATGATTTCGGTGACTGACTCTTCTGCGAGCAAAGCTTCCAGCGGGCCAAGTCCAACTGCTTCATTCAACACATCCGTGTGTAGCGTTTCGCGATTGATGTGCTCTGGTATTTTCGCTTCTTGTTTTTTTAATATTTCCCTGATCAGGGCATCGGTTTCCAGACGCAGCTGTTCGTCCGACATGCTGTGCACATCTTTGCGTCGCAAATCCATTTGCTCAATGAGCTTGTCATGAATGAGCTGACGCCAGTGGATCATTTCCGTAGCCCGTTTGGTACGTTCCAGGCGTATTTCGGAATCGGCGGTGTCCACGGTCGCCGGACTTGGACTGGCTGATTTAACTGCTGTGGCCTCAAGACGCTTTTCCGCAGGCTTGGCGTGCGCGGGCGTTTCGGGTACAGCAGCGGCTACCTGAGTACGGGTACGATCCACAACCCACAACCGGGTATCCCCAATGGTGATCTCGTCGATCTGGCTAAGCGGTCCGTACATCACGACACGTTCTTGATTGACCCAGGTTCCCGTCGTGCTGCCCAGGTCTTCTACATTGCACCCGGAGTCGTCGAAGCGAATACGCGCGTGCGACTTGGCGATGCGTTTGTTTTGCAAAACGATGTGATTGCTGCCGCCGCTGCCGATCATGCAGTCGCCCTGCTCGCACATGAATCTCTGCCGCTTTCCGTCATCTTGCTGGTAGACCACTTCAAACATTGTCAGACCCTAATCCGTAATGCCGTACTGCAGGCGGGTGTCCAGTACTTTCAGGTGCTTCTGCATGCGCTCCGTAGCAACATCGATGTCGCGTTTGTTTTCGGTGGACTCGGGCGTAAAGATTCTCGGCGTAACAAACACCACCAGTTCCGTGTTCTGATTGCGGAAACTAGTCGACTTGAACAGGTGCCCGAGCACCGGTATGTCGCCCAGGCCAGGTATCTTTCCGACATCCTTGGCCATTTCGGCGCTCACCAGTCCGGAAATAACGATGGTCTCGTTCTCCCGCACATTCATCTCGGTTTCGGTTCTGCGTGTTAGAAACCCGGGCACGCCAAGCACCCGGATTGACTCATCCACGGAACTGACTTCGGTTTTGATTTTGGCTGCGATAATTCCGGAATCATCGGCAAATGGATATATATCGAGAATGATGCCGTAATCCTTGAATTGAACAGTGGTCTCCCCGTTGGTGCCGCGAACCGGTATTGGCAACTGCCCGCCGGCCAGAAATTTAGCCTGTCCGCCATTTCGGCAGCTGAGTTTGGGCTCCGAGAGAGTAAAGGCATCACCATTCGCTCCCAGAATATTAATCTTGGAGGTGATCGTGTGGCAATACCGAAATAAGCTTGAAATGGCTTCACGGCGTTCGGCAGGTTCTTGAAGATAGGGTTACTGGAGGAGCCACGAAAAAGCGTCGAGGTCTGGTAATCCCCGGCGACGGCAATGGTCGGTCCATCAATTGACTTCTGCCAATCAATCCCCATCTGTTGAAGCGCCGATTTTCGAAACTCGACGATTTTGACGTCCATGTGGATCATCTTTTCAAGGCGTACCCGCACCTCCGGGTCGTCTTTACTAATCCGTACATTTACGCTGCTCTCGCGTCCATCCGGGTGCCACAAATACAGCGTGGTGCTGCCTTCCTTCTC
>JANOUN010000892.1:0-2636 GCA_031416875.1 Planctomycetota bacterium
GAATTGTGTTCAACTGAATTGCGGGTGCGTAAGCCTGAAAGGGTTCTGGAATACAGCCTGGGGCAAGTGAAGTCGCTCCCGCGACAAACGCCGCCCCAGGTCAGGATGCATGTTGTGTTTGTACCCTGAAGGGGTTCCAGAGTCGGGATTCCCCTGCCCTTTCAGGGCGTTTCTGATCCTGATGCCAATTTCCTGGGCCGTTGGCCCAGGCTGGATTCCGTCGCCCCTTCAGGACGAATCCCAGACCTGCTACTCCACATCTCCTCTTCAAATCGGTCCAAACGACTCCATATTGCAGTGTCGCCTTAGTCATCATGGTGCAGTCGCGCACTTCATTTGTCGTTGAACCGGAAACAACGGACGACATCGACTCTCGCAAATCATTGGGTTGCGGGCGAAGCCCGCGCCAAGTCCCTTGCTTTCCTTCACACTGGCCGCGCACCGACGAAACGAACGTTCGAAATGATCTGCCTTTACATGCCAGGCTGGGCGTGGCGAATCACCAGATCATGCGGTCGTTTCGCCGCTCACAGTTTTGGCACGGCAGCGAAACACCATAGGTACAACGGTTGCAGTCGTCACAGTGCCATTCCCGCCAGTCACGACATTGGCCGCAGACCTCGCAGTGCCACGAACAAGAGTCCTGAGCGACATTATTCCAGCAGAACGAATACCAATACAACTCGTCGTTGCAGCCAGAGCAATGGTAACCCTCTATTAATTCACGCAACGGCACTTTGGGATGGCCACAGGGCAGCTCAACCATTGTGTTCAGCTGATCCTCAGTCAACGCCTTGAGGCGACGGATATTCTGAACCGCACAGACGGTCAACTTTGATACATCCACACCGTTGAGAGGATTCTGGCATGCCTTGCATTGACAACCGCTTCCGCAGCCTTCCCCATTCTTCAAACAGGCACAGCGACGCGAATCACAGGCACCTTTGCATCGGCAATTTGTCGATTTGCTCAACGTCATGAAAGTAGAGTTCCCCAAATGCAGCAAGGCATCACGGATTTGCGATTCGCCGCAGGCTGATTGATTGTAGCGAAGGATTCGCTCATGGAAATCCTGCCTGCGAAAAAACGCCGTCCTGGCCTATAGGCAACCTCGTGCCTGCATTAAGGAATTGAGTGCAATTCGCCCATCCAGGGGCCACAGCGTGACGGCCGGGATGGCACTGTCGATGAAAACCGAAACGGTGTGCCACTGGCTCTGCCAGTGCCTTGGGGCGGCTTCACCCCTCTGTTTTTACCCGCGGGCATTGCCAGTTCCATGGACGACAGTCATACGACCGGTGTGAGATTCAACTTCAGAGTACCACTGGCAGAGCCAGTGGCACACAATCACTGACCGCCCAGACTTTTGCCCTACCAGTGCCATCCCAGCGAATGCAGATACCGCCTCGACTGTCGTCGAGGCCATCGTAGCTCAGAATGCCCCGCAAATTTCGTCACTTGGTGCGTTCTATCGCAACACCTCATTCGATCGCAATCAAAAGGATTGCGTTTGTTCTTCGTTTCATACCTGCAATCGATTGACTAACCCCGAAGTAGTGTCCAATTCCACGGGATTGATCGCATCGGCCAAGCACGCCAAATGTCGCTCGTACTGCTTACGCAGGGCTTCGGGACTAGGGACGTTTAGCCGTCGAGCAATTTCCGGCCATGTAACGTTGTCCTGCCGCCAGCCGAAGATTTGGCAATCGCGCTCCGGCAAGTGTTTCATCGCGAGTTTCAACAGTTCGGCATCTGCGACAGCGTTGCCTGTAACAGCATCGTGGTCCGGCACCCCAATAATGCCGATTGCGTCCATTCCCGTATTCCGACGCAGATCCCGCCGCTTTGCATGCCAGAATCTCGCCACATGGGCCACATGAGCGCGTGCCATCACCTTTAACAAACAAATCAGGTCGGCGGGCTTAGCGAACTCATAACGCCCATCACGCAGTTTGAGCGCAAAACAGGCGATCACAGATTGGAACACATCGCTTTCACTCACGACTCGGCGCAACTGCTGATCCAATAAACAGAATCGAATCTCGCGCTGAATGGCATCGCCGTATTCCTTCAGCAATTGCTCCATTGCCTCTGCTTCGCCGTCCTGTGCCTGCCTAACCAGTTTTCCGAAATCCCCTGTCGCCATGAGCTGGAGTCCTTGGCGGAACAAAAATCGGCGAGTAGGGAGAAACTGCCCAACACCCGATGCGAAGATTATCTCAGGCGTTGCGACGAATTCAAGTACGGGTGCATCAATAATTGAACTAGGTGCCTGTCAGAATACCGCTGTTCTTGTGAGCGGCAAGGCGCTAGCCGCCGTTTTTTCAGGTATTTCTGATATGTACACCGGCGGCAAGCGCCTTGCCGCTCACGATCTTGGAGTATCGGGACAGACTCCTAAGCCGAACTTGAACAGCCATTCAAACAAGGATCCGCGGCGGAACCCAGTGTTTTTCAATGAAAAGTCGTCACGAATCCTTGAAAAGAAAATGCGATCTCTGGCTACGCGTGGGTTGAAAGGAGTTCGAGGGCTCGGCGTTGCAGAGTTGTGGATTCGGTCAGTTGGTTGAACACCGATGCGCTGGATTCGAAGCGGATACTGTTACGCGTCAGCGTCCCCATGTCCTTCAACAGAT
>JANOUN010000893.1:0-4354 GCA_031416875.1 Planctomycetota bacterium
CTGACGACGAATTTCCTGACACCGGGCGGCAATTGCCTCCTTTGTGCCGCCGCCGCCAATGATCGTTGTGGTGTCCTTGTCAAGCACCACACGAGACGCGCGGCCAAGGTCAGTACTCTTGATCGATTCCAGGGTGACACCCAGATCTTCACTGAAGAAAGTGCCACCGGTCAGCACAGCCATGTCCTGCATTGTGGCTTTTCGGCGATCTCCATAACCGGGACATTTCGCGGCCGCACAGGCCAGTATTCCTCGAAGCTTGTTGACAACCAGCGTGGCAAGCGCTTCGCCATCCAGGTCCTCTGCGATGATCATCAGAGGCTTATGCAGCTTGGCACATTCTTCCAGCACCGGAAGCAGATCTTTGATCGTGCTGATCTTCTTTTCGAACAGCAGGATCAGCGGATCTTCGAGCACTGCTTCCATATTCTCCGGGTCTGTCGTGAAGTACGGTGACAGAAAGCCACGATCAATCTGCATCCCTTCAACAACTTCCAGTGACGTTTCGGTCCCTTTAGCCTCCTCAACAGACACCACACCCTCAGCACCGACTTGTTCCATCGCGTCGGCGACAAGTTCACCCAGGACTGTGCTGTTGTGAGCGGCGATGGCTGCAACCTGCACCATCTCGCGACGATTGTTGACCGGGCGTGCACATGCCTTCACAGCGTCGATCGCAACCAGAACAGCGCGATCGAGCCCGCGTTTGATATCAATGGCACTGGCTCCGGAAGCGACGTTTCGCAGGCCATCGGCATAGATTGCGTGCGCAAGCACCGTGGATGTACTCGTCCCGTCGCCGACGGCATCACCCGTCCGCTCAGCAGCCTCGCACAGCATACGGACACCCAGGTTTTCTTCCGGGTCTTTCAGTTCCATCTCTTTTGCAATGGTCACGCCGTCATTGCAAACGACAGGGCGACCATACTTCTTGCCGATCAGTACGGACTTCGAACGAGGTCCCAGGGTGACGCGAATCGCATCTGCCAGGGCACTCGCGCCCCGAAGGAGCTTTTCACGAGCCTCTGCCCGAAACATCACATGCTTTGGCGACATCATCAGCCTCTTGTTTTTCGAGATTCAGAATCAAAACTTCGAATCAATGCGGGAACGGGTCCAGGAGTCTGTCTGCTTACAGCTGTTTTTTGTGAGCGGCAAAACGCTAGCGGGCTGTTGATTTAGTAATTCATGTAGGGTGTGTGCAGCGCCAGCGGAACACACCATTTTCTTACGCTTTCCCAAAATGGTGCGTTGCGCTCCGCTTCACGCACCCTACGATTAAATCAACAACCCGCAAGGTGTCCAGAACCATAACAAACCAACCCTGACAGTTGGGCGGCGAGTCCGACCTTCTATACCGCACTCCAAAGAATGACACATTCGTTTAACCGCGTGGGCAACGCCCCGCGCTTTGGGGATCCATTCAGCATGACGCTGCGCGCGCGGCCCGCCGGGCACGCGGTTAAACGAGCCAAACGCAACCGCACGCGGCATAATGCCCTGGTCCAGCCTACAAACTCAGGCCAGGGTTTTTGTCCTGACGTCGCTCTAATTAACCCTTCACCGTAATCTTGTTGGGCTTTGCTTTTTCGCACTTTGGAAGCACAACGTTGAGCACACCATTGGTGTATTCCGCAGCGACTTCCTTCGCGGTGACGTCACACGGCAGTGTGATGGTTCTTGAAAAGCTGCCGGACCGACGTTCCACTCGATGAAACGTCTTCCCCTTCTCTTCTTTCTCTTCCTGACGGTTCCCACTTACAGTCACCGTGTTACCCTGCACCTGGATATCAAGGTCTTTCGCTTCCATCCCCGGAACATCCATGTGCAACTCGAAACAGTTGTCTTTCTCGGCGATATCCAACGCTGGAGCGAACGAAGCGCTCAGAGCATTTCCGTTGCCTCCCCAGACGTTTGAGATCAATTCATTCATCTCCTGACGCATCGCAGTCCATGGGTCCGTGACCCGGACGGCGGGAGTCGAGGATTGTCTAACAGCAGGTGTAGTCGCAGTCATTGGTATTCTCCTTAACCAGGAATCATTGTTCGGGCGTTGAGCCCACTACCAGTCCTCTATTTGCAACAGTCGTGCCGATTCTGCAGGTTCTCTCCGATCCGTCAGAATCTCAGGTATTTCCGGGGTGTCGTTGTGAAGAACAAGTTTTCATACTCCGGATTTATGCTGTGCCTTGTGCGGAATTGTCACAGCTTGCTCCTTCCCCGGCACACTATTCATGACTCGACTCGCACTCGCACAGTGAACCAAATTTCATCCAAAAATAGCTCTGGCTGATCGGTCGTCACCTTTCGTAAGTCCCGATCAACTGGCCCTCCGCCAGAATATGCTTTTCCATCGCTGTCAGAAGCTGCGACTTCGTGGCACCTGCTGGAAGCGAAAGGACCAGGTCCAGTGCATACACTCTGAACACATAGCGATGCGGTCCGCTGCCTGGCGGCGGGGCTGGACCTCGGTAACCAATGTTGTTTTCCGGCCATGAGTTTCGCCCCTGTCTGGCACCGGGGATCTCGCCTGGTTCCCGGTCCTGACTGACTCCGGACGGTAGCGCTCGTGTTTCTACCGGAATATTGAAAATGATCCAATGCACCCATGGTTCAGGACCCGGCCGACGAGCGCTTGGTGCATCGGGATCATCACAAATGATCGCATACGACTTCGTTCCCGCCGGTGGTGTTGACCACGTCAGCGGAGGTGAAATGTCCTGACCTTCGACGGTATAGACCGCATCCAGCTTGTGACCATTCTCAAACGCGCTGCTTGTGAGTTTCATTGTTTGCCTCTGCGAAATCTGGCCGGTTTTATCCAGCGTCGTGCACCAATTCGTCAAGTTCTCCCAGCATTCTCCGCTGTCGCCCGCAGGACAAGAATGTGGATATCCGAATGACGAAGCACGCGCTCCGTCGTCGATCCGAGTACCCAGCTTTTCAGTCCATGTCGTCCGTGCGATGGCATGACAATCAGATCTGCGTTCACTTTGCCGGCGTGTTCAACAATCATGATACCGGGATCACCAACGCAGGCATACGTCTGCAACGATCCATGGCCGTGTTCAGTCAGATATCGCGACATGTATTCCCGACAACTGTTAACGCGATCTACATCGGACGTGATTGAACTCTCAGCCAAATCGGCAAAATCAAGGTTGGGCACGACGCTGACCACGTGGATCCCGTCTCGATTCGCTGCGAGTTCCAGAGCCGTTTCGATTGCCATGGATGATGCGTCAGAGAAATCAATGGGTACAACCACCGATTTTCGCGGAAAAAAATCGACTGGAGGCGATGGCACCGACTCCACTTCTTTTGTTCGACGCAGTACAAGTGCGGAACAGTGACAATGCCGGATAATTCGTTCGGTAACTGAGCCCATGAGAAGACGCGATAAGCCATGACGTCCATGCGAAGAGATCACGATCAGCTGACAGCCCATTTCTTTCGCAAAGTCGCAGACCTGCGTTCCAGGATCTCCTTTCCGGACTGCCAGTTTAACGTCGCCGAGATTGTGTCCCCTGACCCAGTGACGCAGCCCTTGCAAAAGTCGCTCCTCCCGATAGTTGGGCAATGGACCGCCGGTCCAGGTCAGCGGATGCAGGGTTAAGTCATAGTCCTGAGCCACATGGACGACTGTCACATCTGCGACTGCCCCAGCGACAGACTTCGCCACGCGGACAGCCTGCAAGGATGCCTCAGAATAATCGACCGGCACCAAAACTGGTTTTCGGTGAAAGACTGGCACTGGGTCTCTCCTCTTTCTTGTTCGCAGTCACTCATCCGATTGTCACACGGCCGCTGATCACTTTGCCACGGCATCCCGTGTGCCAATTCGAAGAAATGGATTCGAGACCCGGCACGCATTCCGCTCGCAACCCATTGTGCTTCGCCACTCCTTAGCGGAAATGCCCGCTGCCGAGCCGCAAAGCACAATTATGCATGCAGAATGCATGGACATTTCGGAGAAAAAATGTTCGCGACAGATTGCGACAATACGACATTCTGATGGAGTCGCGTGCGATCACGCACGCACAGGCAGTCAGTCACCTGCTCAGCAAACGTTAAGAGTGTTGTATTTCTGAGAAGAATTCAGCAGGCGAGGCTGACGGGGCTATCAGGATGCGAACTTGTCGGCCCGTTGGACCTGTGACGTTGTTTGCCGATTGCCGCAACGCGGCACAATGTGAAAGCCTGGGGCATCGCCCCAGGAATCGGTTCATCTCGAACACGAACGCCCTGAAGGGGCAGAATTGGGGGAGAGCCCAATAGTGTTCGGCACGACACCTGCACGGCTTTGAGGGCAATTCTCGGGCACAAAAATAATAATCTTTTGGCACACTAATTG
>JANOUN010000894.1:0-2175 GCA_031416875.1 Planctomycetota bacterium
CCCCCTCCCCTGTGCCCCCTTTCCCCCCCCTATTGCTGTTTTGTGCCCGCTATCCTTCCGCGCCGCTAACCCCGACACTCACGGCAGCATCACAATCCGGTGTCCCGCCTCAAATGATTCCTGTATACCCGGCCATGCGGATTCAAAACGCGCGAGCAATGTTGCTGTCCGGCAATTGCCCATTCGCACCCAAAGTAACTGACCCTTGTCGCCCAGGCGATTGGCAAAGTCGAAGAAGTCTTCGTCCTTCGACACCACGATTCTAGCCTCGGCGATACCGTGCGACCAAATCTCTGTATCCGACACAGCGTCCAGGCGGAGATCCAGTACATGCACGGCATCTGCACCCTGTTTCGCCAGCCAGCGGGCGAGCGCGGCTGGAAGTTGATTGTCCACAAGGAACCTCATGCGCTCGGCAGGACGACATGGTCGCTCTGCCGTGCCGCATAATGGAGCGCCGCCGGGATGTCTTCAGCTTCGAGAAACTCGTAGTCGCGAAGAATCTCCTCGTGCGTGGCTCCGGCGGCAAGTAGTTCCAGCAAATCCATCACCCGAAAACGCATACCCCGAATGCAGGGGCGTCCGCCACATTTGCCAGATTCAACAGTGATCCGCTTGGTGAGATTCATGATGTTCGTAGTTTAAGATCTGGAGGAATCGTTCGCAAGAGGCCCAACAAAACATTTGAACAACACATGTGACGCAGTTTTAACCACGGATGTCTCGGATGACACGGATGTAGCACTGCGATTCATCCGAGATATCCGTGTGATCCGTGGTTCAGGTTTTTCAACCTCGTTGGGTTCCGCTACTTTCGCGGAGCGAAAGGCGACACTCACTTCAGCATTCCCTTCAGTTCCTTCATCCCCTGCTGAATCTCTGCTTCCAGTATGTCGAGAGCCTGCAAAATGTCGCCCGGCTTGCGGTGCATCACTTCTTCGTGGACGACTTCCTTGTAGCGGTTCAGCGACAGGTCGTAGCCCTGGGCGGCAATGTCAGCTTTCGGAACGCAGAAACTCTGGGCAGTCCGTGGGCGGTTCTTTTCGGCATTTGAGATCTGAGATTTGGAATTTGAGAGTGAACGCCACCGTGCCAGAATATCCGGCAGGTTGTTCTTGGCATGCTCCTCCGCCGTGAGTGCCACCGTCGGCACAACTCCCAGCTTTTCCTCAGGCAACAGTGGCGTGCGTTTGTCGTCGAGACTCCAGCCGTCGGCTTCCACGTCGTAGAACCAAACGTGATCGGTGCCGCCCGAGTTGGTTTTTGTGAACACCAGGATCGCCGTCGAAACGCCCGCGTAGGGTTTGAAGACGCCTCCCGGAAGCGAAATCACGGCGTCCAGTTTCTGCTCTTCCACCAGTAGCTTTCGCAGGGTCTTGTGGGCATTCGAGGAACCAAACAGCACACCTTCCGGCACAACGACAGCGGCTCGTCCGCCAGGCTTCAATAAGCGGATGATCAACGCCAGGAACAACAGCTCCGTCTTCTTCGTCTTCACGATCTCAGCAGGTCTTTGGCACAGCTCTCGTAGTCCAAAGACCCGGCGAACGGTGGATTGGCCAGCACCAGCGTGTATTTTTCTTCTTCACCCGCATGATCCTGAGCCAGGGAGTCGCGGTAACGGATGTCAGGATTCTCCACACCGTGCAGCAACATGTTCATGCTGCCGATGCGGAGCATGGTGTTGTCGAAATCGTAGGCGTGAAAGAGGCCATCATGAAAATGCTTCTTCAGCTTCGTGTCGCGGAAGATCTCCGGGTGATTCTTTCGGAGGTATTCTCCGACCGCCACCGGAAACCCGCACGTGCCGCCTGCTGGGTCGCACATGATGTCGGTGGGCGTTGGTTTCACGAGTTCCACCATCAGAGCAATTTCCTGACGGGGCGTTCGAAACTGCCCATTCTGCCCGGCACTGGCAATCTTGCCGAGCATGTATTCATACAGATCGCCCTTGGTGTCCCGATCTTCCATCGGAACCTTGTCGATCATATCCACCACTTTCGCCAGCAATGCCGGAGTCGGAATGGTGAACCGGGCGTCTTTCATGTGACGAGCGTATGCCGAATCATCACCGCCCAGCGTCCGCAGAAACGGAAACACATGGTCGTTGACGACTTCGTACATTTCCGCCGGGGCAAAATGCTTGAACCGTGACCAGCGGAGATCTTCATACGG
>JANOUN010000895.1:0-19142 GCA_031416875.1 Planctomycetota bacterium
ATCAGCTTGCTCTCAACAGCAGGTGGGGCGGGTGCGACAAGAATATGGGTGACAGAAAAATGAATCGCAGAATGAAAACATTCTTTTTGCTCCCATTTTTCTGTCGCCAATTTTTCTGTCGCCTGTGTTTCTGCGTCCCGGCTTAAACCAATGGGTTGCGGGCGAAGCCCGCGCTGGGAGATACAGTGATCATGGCACCATGGCATAACCATTGAGATTTCGGATATAGACATTGCGATACCAGACTTCGCTGCCGTGGTCGGTGAGCATAATTCTGCCGGAGCTGTTCGTGCCAAAGCCCGCCGTATCTTTGAACTTGCTGGCATGCACTGCGTCGCTGAAGTGTTGCGACTCGGTGTGTTCATCGATAATCAGGTTTCCGTTCATCCAGTGGCGGATGCGATTGTGCTGCACAATGATACGTCCGACGCTCCAGTCACTCAACGGCAGGCAGCGTCGTTCAAAGATCGGGCTGGAGCGATCAACAAGATCGTACAGCGACGCCGTATTGTGTTTTGGTGACTGCTGCGGAAACGCCGCATCGTCCTGAATCTGATACTCCGGTCCCAGCCATGACGATCCGTATTTCTGCACGCGATACTTGATCCCGCTGTTTCCTTTTTCCGAAATCCGGAAGTCGAACCAGAGATCGAAGTTCTGATATTCGCTCTGAGTCAGAATGTCTTCGCCCTTGCCAACCAGATGCAAAGCTCCGTCTGGATCAAAGACCCATCCCTTTTCAACCGTCTTGCCATTGCGCAGCATCCAGTGGTGCAGTGATCGGTCCTGAAGCAGATTGGTGTAGTTCTGGGCGATCGCGTTGCCAGCACTGCCGACAATGACGCACATGGCGAGGACAGGAAGGAAGGACTTCATTTCAACTCCGGTGGGCTGGCGAGGTAAGATACGCAGTTTTGATCACGAGTTGCGTATGTTGACCATGATGCGACCCAAAAGTCACGAATGAGACGGCCGGATTCTGATTTTTTAGTTCATGGTTCAATCGTGCCAGCGCACGCGCACGAATGGTCAGGGGTTTGCTGGCCACAAAGAGGAACAAGATTTACAAAAGGAATAATGGAATCAGCCGCGAAATCCGTGGCCAAAAACTACTTCACGCTCTTCCCTGGGTTGCGGTCGTAGCCCGCGATGAGAATTCTACCGCACGCGGTTGAGGATGGCACATTCGTTTAACCGCGTGGGCAACGCCCCTCGCTTTGTAATTCAAATCTCAAATCTCAAATACGAAATTTCAAATAGAACAATCGCGGCCCGCTGGGCACGCGGTTAAACGAACCAATGCCAACCGCGTGCGGTGTCAGTGCCTCTGTGTTTCAGGAATGTGTGAGACGAGCGAAGTGCGAGAACAACGTCGCCAATCTTTGCCATCCTGCGAACTACTGGATTTTCCGTTCGCCGGATGTGCTTTCTGCCACAGCACTGCGGGAGCTCTTTTGCAGAGCTTCGGTCACTTCTTTCAACCGATCCAGTCGATCGCGGCTGAAACTGGACCATTCGTCAGGCTCATCGTTCACGTGGCTTAAGGCATCGCGGACGTCCTGAATTCGATGGCTCTCAAGGCGTTCTTCCAGCAACTGTGAAAATTCGACCACGAGTTTCCGGTAGCGGGCTTCGTCGTAGCGATGTGCGATCATGGCACCGGCTCCGAAGCAGGTCAGCGCGGCCGTGACAACGAAAAACACCGCGAACCAATTGCGCATCCAGCGGATGTCGCGGGACTCACCAACAAGCCACCACCACAGCATCCAGCTGGTCAGCAACAGGAAAAAGACGGCGCAAAGGATCAACACGGCAATGTTCCAGCGTTCTGAACTGACTCATATCTATAGCGCCTTCGGCAAATTTTGTGGTCCGGATGTTCAAATCCTGCTCGTAATGACATGATTCTGACGTACAACAGAATTGTCACAGCAAGGGCGTTGCAATCCGTGTGTTCGCGCGGATCGGTAAAGTCCTTGACTACGCAAAGTACAGCGATCAGGAATCCCCAATGACAAACCTTTCTGGCAGCAAATGGGAACCGCAACCAGCCGGCGCAGCCTGGATCGCGACACAACTGGAACTGTTTCGCAGCCAGCATCCGGACGTAATGCCCATTGAAGTATTGCTGCGTGAACGCACCGGCACGCGCATCATGGACTGGATCGATCACCTGCATCTGACTTCAGTCGATGGCATTGAAGCTGCCGGATTCGTGAAAGCGGCTGACGGATGGTACGAACATCCCGGCGCGCTGCTTCCCGTTATCAAACAGGAATCGCGTGACCGGATGATGCTCCGCGTAGATTCCGTGAGTGATTTTTACGTTGCGAATTGTCATCGCTTTTCGATCGATGTCACAGGCGCACCATTCGACCTGCGGCGTGAAGCGATGTTGTGCCACGGCCAAAATCCGTTGATGGAATTCGGTATGTTTGAACGAAATGGCTGCAGCGTTCGCACCAGCGTTGAACCATCGACCGATCGTCAGAAAATCGAGACGCAGGACGTTCGCGAGTTCCTTCGTCATCGGCAGAGAACTTTTGATAACGTCGTGGAAGCGTATGATTACGTTGAACAACTGGTCGGACAGGCAATCGACACTGTGGGTTGCGACATCGCGTGTCATCTGTTCTTCGAAGCCGAACGCGCGTACTGGCAGGGTCGCAATCGTGCTGGCCAGGTTCAGTTTATGCGGCAGGCGTCGATCGGGGTCGGCTGGGGAAATCACGATCACCATACCTATCGCAGCAGTCGAGTCTGTTTCTCGCGACTGATCAGTCTGCTGGAGATGCTGGGTTTTGCATGCCGCGAACGATTCTATGCCGGCCTTGAAGCGGGCTGGGGAGCACAGGTGATTGAACACCCGACTTGCGGAATCGTGATCTTCGCCGACGTGGATCTCAGTCCGCATGAAATCGCGGGAGACTTTTCGCATCACCCTTTGAAAAGCAGGACCAGCCTGGGCACAATCGGACTTTGGTGCGCGCTGCACGGCGAAGCCATGTTCGAAGCAGGAATGCATCATCTGGAATGCCAGTTTGATTTCGATGGGGCTCGACGGCAACTGGAAGAGTTCGGCGTCAAGTGCATGAAACCGTTCACGGATTTTCCGTTTCTGCGTCAGTGCTTTACCGAAGGCGAACGCTGGACGGTGCGTCCGGATCGCATCGTCAAAGCCGAAAGAGCGGGCTGGATCACACGAGACGAAGCGGCTCGGTTCGCTGCCGAAGGTGCTGTCGGGTCGCATCTGGAGATTTTAGAGCGGAATGACGGCTATCGTGGGTTCAACCAGACCGGGATCAATGAGATCATTCGAAAGACGGACCCAAGGTTGCTGGTTTGACTGTTCCGAATCCGGGACAGTCAAACCAGTTGTTGCAGTTAGACGCGCTGTGATCATCTCCAGCGGAGGCATTCAGGCAGGACACACTTATGCATCCGGATCAGGTTGGCCCTTATCGTATCGAACGCAAGATCGGCGCGGGCGGCATGGGCAACGTCTATCTGGGAGTTCACCGTGTCACGGGAAAATCGGCCGCGGTCAAAGTGCTGCCGCCGTCGATGGCTCGTGACGATGGTTTTGTTCAGCGTTTTCGCCGGGAAATCGAATCGCTCCGGAAGTTGTCGAATCGGCACATTATTGAGCTGTACGAAGACGGCACAACCGACGATGCCACATTCTACTACTCAATGGAATATATCGATGGCTCGACGCTGACGACTGAGATTACGGATCGCAAACGCCTGCCGTGGAAGGAAGTGATTGAGTTTGCGCTGCAGATTTCCGCCGCACTCAAGGCTGCCCATGACGCTGGGATTGTGCATCGAGACATCAAGCCTTCCAATCTCCTGCTCACCAAAGATCGCGTCATAAAATTGACGGACTTTGGCGTGGCAAGTCTCTTTGCCACTTCACGACTGACGCGCACTGGCGGCATTGTCGGAACAGCCGAATACATGTCTCCCGAACAGGCGCGCGGTCAACGCGCAGCAAAGCGGAGCGATTTGTATTCGCTGGGTGCCGTGATGTATGCGATGCTCACCGGACGGCCTCCGTTCACAGGCCCGACCGCCAACGACATCCTGCAGAAACATCAATTCGCTCACTTCGACAAGCCCAGTCGATATGTTCCCGACATCCCGCGACTTTTGGAAGATCTTGTCTGTCAGCTCCTGGAGAAAGACCCGGCAAAGCGACCGCATGATGCGCTGGTGCTGATGAAACGGCTGGAGCAAATCCGTGCTCGGTTGCAGTATCAGGAAGACAACGCAGAATCACCCACGATCGAACGTCCTGGACCAAACCAGACACCGCCGGTGGATTTTCACGAAGCGCCGACGCCGTCCGGTCAACCAGGCCCCGCGACGATGGTTCGCAACGTGATGCGTGACGAAGCCACTGCCGCGCTGGTCAAATCGCCGGTTTCACGCTTCTTCGACAATATCTTTGTGCTGCTCACGTTGTTTGCATTGATCATCGTCGTGGGAATCTGGCTGAGTCGCCGACCAAAGTTCAATCCGGCTCAGCATCTGAATTCTGCGCGGACGATTCTCAGTCAGCCGGCCAGTCCGGCATGGATGCGCGCGAGGGATGAATACCTGCAGCCCCTGCTGAGCGACAAACCGCTGCCGGAATCGGAAGCAGAGATTCGTGCCATGATCGACAAGGCCGACCAATATGAATTCACTCGCTCCCTGCGCGCTGACCGAGACAGCAGTGCGACGGCTGACTCGGAAATTCAAAGACTCATTCGAAAGACATTTGATCTGTACAATGAGGGCGATGCCGCGACGGCTCGCGAACAGCTGCGTTTGATCCGGGACGTGGCAAAATCGGATCCTCGCAACGCCTACCTTGTCGAATTCCTGGATGCGACGCTGAATCAATGGGACGGCAAGCCGTTGGCAAACGGTCGCGAT
Organism: Planctomycetota bacterium; assembly: GCA_031416875.1. Lineage (GTDB taxonomy): Bacteria > Planctomycetota > Planctomycetia > Planctomycetales > Planctomycetaceae > SXXK01. The sequence goes on from JANOUN010000895.1 coordinate 4,924, forward strand.
GAACTTTTCGCGATGGTCATTGGTCGAGTCAAGTCGGTCGCCGGTGATCCGGAAAAACTGCCAGCTGCCGAAGCTGCGTTGCAGGCCGCAGTGACCCTGTACGAAAGCGACCAGACCGTGCAGAAGCAAGTGGAAGAAGCCAAACAACTGCTGAAATCTCTGCACGCCAAAGCGGAATAGGCGACCGCCATATGGAGTGCGGCGACTTGTCGCCGCTTTGGAATTCCGGGCGGAGCTCTTTTTTCTCAATGTAGTTGCCAAACCTGCGTCCACCGGCATGAAGCCGGATGGGGCCGCGTGGATCAACTGCGACAGCTTCATTGACTTCGCGTTGGCCCCTACCGACCTTGCGTCGGTAGAGCCTCGGTTTGACGACTACTCTCCAAACGGTCGGCGAACAGCCCCCATCGGCTTCACGCCGATGGAGCGAAGGTTTGAAATCGCTCGCCGGTGCATTGAATGTGCGATCACGGACACCACGGGGCCACGGCGATCACGGCACGACGATCCATCTGTTTATGGTAACACGGCGATTTGGCGGAGAAAACAAAGGTGTCAGCAACCGAATACGCCAATCCTTATCGAAACGGTTCCTGCCACCTTTGATGCTTCCCCCACCTTTGATGCTTCCCCAGTGGGGGCAGAGTGCTCGGAAAACTCGACTCATCCACCCGCAGCGGTCAGATCATCCTGATCCGGAATCCCAATGTATGGCAGGTGGCGGAACTCGTCGTTGTAGTCGAGGCCATAGCCGACCACGAACTCATCGGGGATTCTGAATCCGTAAAAATCGGGTGTCAGCTCAACAGTCGTTCGATCACTCTTCCAGAGTAACACGGCCGACTTCACCGAGTTCGGCTCAAACCCTTTTACCGCCTCATACATCCCCACCATTGTGTGGCCTGTGTCGAAAATGTCATCCAGAATGACGACGTCGCGGCCCTTCAGATCGGGTATCAGACTGCTGTTCACAGACAAGGCTCCGGGGGACGTCCGCGTGCCTCCGTAACTGGAGGCGGAAATCAGAGCAACACGCAACGGGACATTGGTCGCGCGGATCAGATCCGCGAGCAGCACCACGCTTCCGGTCAGAACACCCAGGATCGTCAAGGGGCGTCGAGAATATTCCACGCTCAGTTGTGTGCCAAGTTCTCGGACACGATCACGGATTTGAACTTCACTGATAAGGACTCTCATGGAATGTTGGGTGATGTCTGCGAGGTAAAGTTGCAATTTGCCGCCGGGAGCGGCAGTTGATGATGAATTGTAGTCTTCGCCATGCGGTGGTCTCAAGTCGCTGGTCATACGTTGGTCGCGTTGTGCGCGGGGAATCTCAGTCGGCGGAGCGACTGAGCTACGTAGGCGACGTCGCTCCGCGACTCGCGTACTTGTGGACAAGCGTGCGAAAACAACGTGAATGCGGGGAATGCTCATTCTGCGGAACGGCGTTGAAAGTCTGTCGTCCGGGCGAAACGGACGTTACAATTCCGGCGACTTTTTACTCACTTTCCTGCTGCCAGACCAACGTTTCCGGTTTCGCCAACATGCCAACCACAATTCCAGACACGGACGATTCCCCATCGTCGCAAATAATTGTCAACATTTCCTGCTATAAGTTTGTGGAACTGGATCGGTTGCCGGAACGCAAGACTGCTATTCGGCGTCGCGCGGCGGAACTGAATCTCAAGGGGACGGTGCTGCTCAGCAAGGAGGGCATCAACCTGTTCGTCGCGGGGCCGCAGCAGTCGATTCGTGACTTCGTCGAATTCCTGCGTGAAGATCCGGCGTTCTGTGATCTTCAACCGAAGGAAAGCGTCAACGAGTATCCGCCGTTCAACCGGATGCTGGTCAAAATCAAGCAGGAGATCATTGCGTTCGGTATCGAAGGCGTTGCTCCGATGGTTCGCACGTCTCCGAAGCTGTCGGCCGTTGAACTTCGAAAGTGGCTGGACGAAGGTCGCAAAGTTCATTTGCTCGACACGCGCAACGATTACGAATATGACCTTGGCACGTTTGATAATGCGATCAAACTGGGGCTCGACCATTTTCGTGAGTTCCCGGAAGCCATCAAACGCCTGCCGGAAGCACTCAGGGATGAACCCATCGTGATGTTCTGCACGGGCGGTATCCGGTGCGAGAAGGCTGGTCCGTTTATGGAGATGGCCGGCTTCCGCAACGTCTATCAGCTGGATGGCGGAATACTGAAATACTTCGAGGAAGTCGGCGGCGACCATTACCACGGCGAGTGTTTCGTCTTTGATCAGCGCGTCGCCGTTGATCCATCGCTGAAAGAAACACCGACGACGCAGTGTTATGTGTGCCAGGCCGTTGTCACGTCCGAACAACAGCAGATGCCCCAATACGCGGCGGGAAAATCCTGCCCCGCCTGCTTTCGCGACGATGCGCAACAAATGGCGGACATTATTGCGTTGCGTCAGCAGCAGATTCAAGCCGCCACAACACCGTTACCGGGAAGTACACCATGGCTGAATCGCCGTCCGCTCAACGTGCCGCAGCGATGCGCCGGCATGACGTTGCTGGACTTCGTAAGTGATCTGCATCCCCAGATTGAGCGGTCCGAATGGCTGCATCGCATTGAATCGAGTGTCATCGTGCCTGCAGAATCTGCGCGGCGACGACGACGTCCGATGCAGCTGGCAGAATCGCTCCCGTTGTCGCCCTTGCGAATCGTGCGGGAAGGTGAACGATTTGATCAGTTGCAGCCGCACTCCGTTGAACCGGACGTCAACGCGGAGATTCGGGTTCTCCATGAAGACGACGAATTTGTGATCCTGTCGAAACCTGCTCCCTTGCCGATTCACGAATGCGGACGGTTCCATCGCAACACGCTGCGGTACATGCTTAATCAGGTTTACTTTCCGCAGCGTCCACACCTTGTGCATCGACTGGACGCGAATACGTCTGGGGTGATGGTGCTGTGCAAACGCAAACGCATCGCATCCATTGTGCAGAAGCAGTTCGAGAATCGCACTGTGAAAAAGTCTTATCTGGCCAGAGTATTCGGGCATCCACAGCGGAACGCATTCTCATGCGACGCGGCGTTAAGTCGCGAGCCGGACCAGGGTGGCATCAGATCGCTCGATCTGCAGGGGGATCACGCATCAACAGATTTCGAGGTGATTGAGCAGTTCAGCGACGGAACATCGTTGATCCGTTGTTTCCCCAGGACCGGTCGTACGAATCAGATTCGGATCCACCTCTGGTCGCTGGGTTTTCCGGTCTGCGGCGACCCTGCGTACCTTCCTGGCGGCAAACTCGGGATCAATCGGACTCTGCTGCCGACGGAACCGGTGATGTGTCTGCACGCGGAATCGATTGCGTTTTCCGGGCCGGATCAGGAGATGCTGCAGTTTTCAGACCTGGCACCGGCATGGGCCGATGCGGCCTTGCGTGGATAAAGTCTGGCTGCCATGTTATACCGCACGGGGTTGGCATTGGCTTGTTTAACCGCGTGCCCAGCGGGCCGCGCGAGCAGCGTCCCGCCGGATGGATTCCAACGCGCGGGGCGTTGCCCACGCGGTTAAACGAATGTGCCATCTTCAGCCGCGCGCGGTATTAACGGTGGCAGGAATACCGGGAATTTGCAATTGATCGCTGGTCGCGGCTGAGATTCTGAATATAGTCAACAAAACCTGTCAACCTTCGGACACGAGAATGAGTTCATTTGAAACATCAGCGGCTGTAGCGGTCGCTGCGGCACCAGTCCCTGTCTCCGTTTCACACGCGGCCGTTGGCAGCCGTCGCCTCCACCTTGTGGCGAATGTGGGCGGGTCGATTCTCATTCTGGGGCTCGGCGTCTTCGGATTCATGTACTTCGGGCGAGCGCCGGAAGTGCCTACTGATAACGCACGCCAGGACGCTGCCAATGTCGCTCCTCTGGTCGAAGTTGCCGACGTGAAGGCGTGGGATCAGGCGTTTCACCTGGACATCGACGGCGAAGCGACAACATATCGAGTGCTCACTGTCGGCGCTGAAGTCACGGGCCGCGTTCTTTCTAAGCCAGAGTCCACTCGAAGCGGCACGTTCGTCAACAAGGGCGATTTGCTGTTTGAGATTGATTCAATCAACTATCAGCTTGACGAACAGCGTCTGCAGGCTCGCGTCGCGCAGGCACGAGAAGAATTGAAAGCGGTGGAGGTTGATATTGAGAATACCGAGACGCTCGTGAAGCTGGCCGAAGAAGAAAACCAACTGCAGAAAAATCACCTTGAACGAGTGCGGACGCTCTATGAACGGAAGGCGACTTCTGACAGCGAGATGGATAACGCGGCACGTCAGGAGTTGACATCGCGCAACGCTCTGCAGACGCAGCAGAATCAACGGAATGCGATGATGCAGTTGAAGAAAACGAAAGAGGCCAGATTGAAACTGGCTCAGGCAGAACTGGAACGTACGTCGGTTGACCTTCAGCGATGTCGCATCGTGTCGCCGATTACCGGTCGCATCGTCGATGACATGAAGGAAGAGGGCGACTACGTCAAACCGGGTGATCCGCTGGTGCATGTCAGCGATTCCAGTCGCATGGAGATCAAATGCAGTCTGAAGAGTGAAGAACTGGCGTGGGTGTGGCAACATGGACAACAGCTCAATCCAACACCCATCGCCACTTCCGAAACCGCCGCGTCGGCTGGTGAAGCGTCTGACGAAAAAAAGCTTGATCCATTCAAGATGCCCGCGGTCCCGTGTGAAATTGCCTTCGAATTTCAAGGCGTGGAAACCGTCTGGGACGGTTATCTGTCTCGCTACGAAGGGAGCGGCATGGACCGCGCAACGCGCATGTTCCCGTGTCGTGCGATTGTGGATGCGCCCGAGAAGACCCGCGTCAGAGCAAAAACCGGAGCAACGAGCATTTCACCGCCCACTTTGCTGAGTGGTATGTATGTGACCGTGCGGATTCCGATCGATTCGCCGGTTCCGCTGTTGCGCGTGCCAGCCGAATCCCTTCGTCCGGGCGAGCAGTTGTGGATCGTACGAGATGGAAAACTCAGGATCGTCACAGTCTCGCTGGTTCGAGTTGATGGCGATTCGGCACTGGTACGTCAGGAAGGAGCGGCGTTGATGCCTGGCGACCATGTGATCATTTCTCCGCTGGCTTCCATCACCGAAGGCATGGCCGTGACGACAGATCCCGGGGCAACAGTCATCGCGGGGCCATCGCCTGCCGCACCTCAGGCAGCGGCAATACGCGAGGTGAAGCCGTGAGTGGCTCCATGGTGCGCTGGGCAATTCGTAACACCCCGGCGATGAACACGATCGTCGTGGCTGTCCTCGTGGTCGGAACACTTGCCGCCTTCATGCTGCGACGCGAAGTGTTTCCGCAGTTTGAGCTGGAGATCATTCTTGTTTCCGTGCCCTATCCTGGCGCGAGTCCGGATGAGGTTGAGAGCGGCATTTGTCAGAAGATCGAAGAAGCCGTGCGTTCAGTGGACGGCATCAAAAAAGTGACTTCCGTCGCCGCCGAAGGTGCGGCCAATGTGGTGATTGAAGTTCGCAGCGACGTGCCGAGCGTTCAGAAAGTGCTGAATGAAGTGCAGTCGCAGATTGATCGGATTCCAAGCTTCCCTGATCTGGCAGAAGAACCCAACGTTCAGCAAATCACATTTCGCAACAAAGCGATTACAGTCGGAGTCATTCAGGAGAACTCGGATGCACCCGATGCTGAACTGCAGCTGCGTGAAATCACAGAACAGGTCCGCGATGATCTGTTGCTGATCCCCCAAATTTCGCAGGCGGAAATCAACGGTGAGCGAAAATTCCAGATCGATGTCGAAATCCCGGAGAAAACTCTGCGGGAATACGGGCTGACGCTTACGGATGTTTCACGCCGCATCCGGCTGCGCAATCTGGAACTTCCCGGTGGCACAATTCGCGATCAGGGCGAAACGTACCTGCTGCGAGGCAAAGACAAGCGCGTGCTTGGCGAAGAGATCTCAGCCATTCCATTGATCACCCGTGCCGACGGCGTTGTGCTGACCGTGGGCGAACTGGGTGAAGTGAAAGATGAATTCGTTGATACCACCTCGATCAGCCGGATCAATGGAAAACCAGGCCTGGCGATCGACGTGAATGCTGCTTCGCGAGAAGACCTTCTGGCGATGGCGGATGCCGTCAAGAAATATGTGAAGGAAAAACAACTGCCGGCCGGTTATGCATTCTCCACATGGGGAGACACATCGATTGAGGTTCGTGACCGGATGGATCTCCTGCTGCGAAACGGCATGCAGGGCTTGATCCTGGTGTTTGTCATCCTGTCGCTGTTTCTGGATTTGAAGCTGGCGTTCTGGGTCGCGATGGGGATTCCTATTTCTCTGCTGGGAGCGTGTGCCGTTCTGTGGCAGTTCGATCAGACGCTGAACATGCTCTCGCTGTTTTCGTTTCTGATCGCGCTCGGGATTGTCGTTGATGACGCGATTGTGATCGGCGAGAATGTGTACGCCCATCGGAATATGGGGAAGTCGCCGATGCAGGCAGCCATTGATGGGACGATTGAAGTTGTGCCGTCCGTGTTTAGTTCCGTCGCGACAACGATCTTCGCTTTCATACCGATGTTCTTTGTCACCGGGGTGATGGGCAAGTTCTTTGCTGTCATGCCGCTCGCGGTGATTGCGATCCTCACAATTTCACTGACCGAGGCCATCTTTGCATTACCGTGTCACCTGGCTCACGGATCGGGAAAACCTTCGCCGCTGACGTCAGGCCTGAATCGATTTACCAACTGGGCTTTGGACGCATTCATCACCCGATTCTATCAGCCTGTCGTTGTGTTCTGCGTTCACAATCCGGCCATCACCGTGAGTTCGGCCATCACATTCCTGCTGTTGACGGCAAGTCTTGTCACGAGCGGCACAGTGCCCAGCATTTTCTTCCCCAAGCTGGATGCACCGGAAGTGATGGCGAAGGTGATTTTTCCCGATGGCACACCAAGTCGGGTCACCGAGACTGCGACGGAGCGAGTGGAAAAGGCGATTCAGGAGATCAACCGCAAATACTCAACTCCGGAAAGACCGCTGATGCTGGCAACGCATCGCATGGTGGGCATTGTAAAGGACGATGCACCTGGAGGAGGCCAGACGACAGAAGGCAGTCATGCAGGTTCGGTCTACGCTCAGCTGGTGGACAGCGGACTTCGCGACGTCACCAGCGAACAGGTCGTGCAGGAATGGCGCGATGCCGTGGGACCGATCGCGGGTGTCGAGACACTGACTTTTGGCTCACAATCACGCGGACCGGGCGGGAAACCGATTGAGTTCAAACTGCTGGCTCCGGCGACGGATATGAAGGACCTTGAAAACGCAGTTGAAGAAGTCAAGCAGAAGCTGGCGACCTATAAAGGCGTGTTCGATGTGTCGGATGATTCGCGGCCCGGCAAATGGGAGCTGCAGCTGCGGGAAAAAGAGAACGCCGTGGCCTTGGGTGTTCCGCTGGAAAGCATCGCGCGGACAGTGCGTGCGTCGAATTACGGTGAAGAAGTCATGCGACTGCAGCGAGGCCGGCATGAAGTCAAGCTGATGGTGCGCTATCCCGAAGAAGATCGCAAATCACTGGCTCGGTTTGATGACATTCGAGTCGATGGCGGCGACGGCGTCCAGCGACCGATCACCGAACTCGCGGATGTTTCCGTCAGTCGAGGCTTCTCGGAAATCAACCGGATCGATCAGAAACGATCGATCACGGTATCGTCAGACATCAGTGAGAAAGAAGGAAACGCGAAAGAAATTGTGACCAACCTGCAGGCCACGTTCATGCCCGAGCTGCTGAAGAAATATCCGTCGTTGCGAGTCCGATGGGAAGGGCAGCAGGAGCAGGACACCGAATCCGTCCGCAGCCTGGGGATCGGCCTGGGGATTGCCCTGATTGCGATGTATGTGCTTTTGACCATGGAATTCACGTCTTACGGACAGCCTTTGGTTGTGATGGCGATCATACCGTTCGGGATTGTCGGTGCGGTGCTTGGCCATTGGTTCATGGATCTCCCGCTGACGCTGTTCAGTACCCTTGGGCTTGTGGCCTTGACGGGGATTGTGGTGAACGATTCGATCGTGCTCGTTGATTTCATCAACAGTTCCGTGCGATCAGGCATGCCGCTGCATCAGGCGGTGCTCGAAGCGGGTGCAAGGCGTTTTCGCCCCGTCATGCTGACTTCTCTGACGACGATCGCGGGCTTGTCGCCGATCCTGTCGGAAACATCATTCCAGGCACAACTTGTGATCCCCATGGCTGCGAGTCTGTGTTTCGGCCTCATGACATCCACCGTGCTGGTGCTCGTGCTTGTGCCGACGTTTTACAATCTGTATGCAAAGGTATTTGGTGTCGCAGTCGATGGGGAAGCTGCGGAATTGCGGCCTGTGACGTAGCAAGTGTATTGTTCGTCGCCGACAAGGTCTCAAGCGTACCGGCGAGGGAGGGTACTCATGTAGGATGGACATTCATGTCCGTCGCATGGCCAGGAAACGCTTCCGAAGCGAAAGTTATTATTTCCCCGGAGTTTTGGGCCCAAGGGACGGTGTCTGGCGAGGACTCGGACATGAATGTCCAAGCTACAGGTGTCTCACTCGGCCCTGAGAGTCAAGTGACAGGACGCGACTACTGATCAAGGAAAATGTCGCTGACTTTTGTTCGCTAAAAAAGCCCTTGGCAACGTGGTGATGCCAAGGGCTTTTGCGTCTTCGCAGCAAAGCAGGAATCTGCAGAATGCATCAGGCAGAAAAACTGCTGCCGCATCCGCAGGACTTCACGGCATTTGGATTCTTGAATGTGAATCCGCGTTTTTCCAGGCCCGTGTAGAAGTCAATCTCAGTGCCGTCCAGAAAGAGATCGCTTTTCTTATCGACAACCACACCCACGCCATGATGTTCAATCATGACGTCTGCTGATTCATCGAACGAATTTGTGAAGTCGAATGAATACTGAAATCCGCTGCATCCGCCGCCAGCAACGCCGACGCGGACAAACTTCAGTTCCGGGCGGTTTTGTTCCGACATTACTCGCTTGATTTCGCTTGCTGCCGCTTCCGTCAATGTTACCGACATGTGATCGCTTCTCCCAAAAATATCATTGAACTGGTATAGTCAGTAAAAACATGAATGCTGTGGCTGGTTATCGCCGTCGGCGCGCCACAACGCACATCATTTAACGAAATTTAGGCTTGCGGCAGGCATACTTACAGGCGAAAACTTCCGAAATTGAAAGATTCCCTCACTCCAGGACGTCTTTGATACGTCAAACTGCAAGAATCACCCAGTTTTTTTGTCGCGGCGGAATCGAATGTCTCCAACTGTTCTTCGGAAAGGACATGCAAGGAATCCTATGATGAAGGTGCAAGCGTACTTCCCGCTGTTTGCCGGTCTGCTGATCGTTTTGTGCACCGTGCCAGGCTGCAACAATCTTCCGACAACGGGAACGTCGATCGCTGGAACTCCTGATGGCGCCGCCGAGATCATGGTGATCACGGCAAGTGGTGAGACTGAACTGGAAGAGATCGGCTTTCTTGAAGCTGTCGATCGCACGGATCACAGGCTGGTGCTGATCGACTTCTGGGCGCCGTGGTGCGGTCCCTGCCGACAGTTATCGCCTGCCCTCGAAGCCACTAAGAAAAAATGGGGAGACACGCTGGACATCGTGAAAGTCAACGTCGATGACAATCAGGCAATCGCTCGACACCTCGGAGTCAACGGGATTCCCGATGTTCGCATCTTCAGCAACGGGACGCAGGTCGGAGAGTTCGTCGGCGTCATGCCTGATGATGAAATTGACGGCCTGCTGCGATCTCTGCAATGATACCCGCCACTGATGACAGTGTTGCCGTCGTTTCCAGGCGTCGTGTCTGGATGTTTCGATTGATCTCCGTGGTGCTGGGCCTGAGCAGCTTCGTGCTGCTGGAACTGGTGTGCATCGCGGCGGGCTGGGGGGAATCGCAATTCGGCGACGACCCGCTCGTTGGTTTTGAATCCGTCCGCCCGTTGTTTGAAAAGACTCCTGACGGCCGCGACTATCACACGTCCCCCGCTCGCAGAGGCTACTTTAAAGAAGTGTCGTTTGCGGTTGAAAAGCCGAGTAAGGAATTTCGAATCTTCGTGTTCGGCGGATCGACGGTGCAGGGCAATCCGTTCTCGATCGAAACCAGCTTCCCGACGTATTTGCAGATTGCTCTCGAAAAAGCTGACTCATCGCGACTGTGGAAAGTCGTCAATTGCGGCGGTGTGTCATATGCGAGTTATCGACTGCTGCCCGTGATGCAGGAATGTCTGAATTACCAGCCGGATTTGTTTGTTTTTTGCGATGGTCACAATCAATTTCTGGAACACATCTCATTCGAAGAAGTCCGCGAATCTGCTGCCATCACCGGACGGGCTCATTCGACTCTCAGTCACCTGCGGAGTTTCAGAATATTGCAGCGATCATTGACAGGCAGTCTCACCCCGACCCAGATGAGCGGCGCGGCGCTGGCCGCCAGTGTTCAACGAGCAACGCTGCCGCTCGAAGTGACGACACTGCTCGATCAACACAACGGATTAGCAAAGTATCATCGCGACGATCACCTGGCAAAACTGATTGCCCGATCATTCACCGCCGACCTGCGGTCGATGTCCACCTTCAGTCGAGAACACAACGTGCCGCTGCTGCTGGTATTACCGCCTTCTAACCTGAGCGACTGTCCGCCATTTAAGTCAGAATTCTCCGCATCGATAACAGTCGCTGAGCAGGCTGAGATCATAACACTCCTGAAACAATCAAGGAAACTTGCCGTCAGCGATCTTCCACAGGCAATTCGACTGCTTGAAGAAGCATCCTGCAATGACCCGCGTTATGCTCTGACATGGTATGAACTTGGACAACTTCAATTGGCCGCGCTGGACTTTTCTGCCGCTGAATTCTCCTTGCGACGGGCGAAAGACGAAGACGTGTGTCCCCTGCGAATGACAACGCCGCTCGAATCTGCCATGCGTAACACAGCGTCGGAGGAATCCGTGCCGTTGATCGATGCCCATGAGTTGCTTTCGCGAAGCTGCCGGGATGGAATCGTGGGCGATGCAATTCTGGTGGATCACGTGCATCCGTCTTTTCGAGGCCACGAAGAAATCGCAACCGCGATCGCCGACTGGATGCTGTCTGTCGAGATGGCATCGGAAACGAACCCCACATGGAAAGACGATGCTGTGCAGGAATGTCGCAAGCACCTGTTGGCGCTGGATGACCTCTATTTCCTGCGAGGCCAGCGTGCCCTGCGAAGTCTGCGTCTTTGGGCCGCCGGACGTGCTGATGAAACGCCAGTTGCACCGCCGGAAGATACTGATGAGAGTCAGACGTCACGAGACACAATGATTCCATCCGAATCTATCGAAAACGCTCCGAAGTAGGGATCTGTAAGTTCTGCCTGGGCGGCGGGAGGATATACTCGGCGCGGGTCGAAATGGCTCATCTATTCGATTAACGACGTCATTCCATACGGTGCACCTCTTCATGATCGTCAAACTTGGTCCTTGTCGTCTGGAATTGATTCAGGGAGATATCACGCAGCAGCATGTCGATGCCATCGTCAATGCGGCCAACGCGGCGCTTGCCGGAGGAGGTGGTGTTGACGGGGCGATCCATGATTCCGGCGGACCTTCAATTATGCAGGAAACCAGCGAAAAGTATCCGGAGGGCTGTGCCACCGGGAATGCAGTGGCGACTGGTGCCGGTGACTTACCCGCTACGTTTGTGTTTCATGCCGTCGGACCGATCTGGAAAGGCGGACGACAGGGCGAACCTGAACAACTGGCGATGGCGTGCCGTGCCTGTCTGCAGTTAGCGGTGAAGCACAACTGTTCCAGCATTGCATTTCCTGCCCTGAGCGCCGGAGCTTATGGCTATCCCCTCGATTTGGCTGCGGCGAATCTGGTGAAGACCACAATGGACTTTATGCGCTGGCATCAGAAGCCTGCGGTCGTCAGGTTTGTGTTGTTCGATCAGGGAGCGTTTGGTGCGTTTGCCCGGGCCGTGGAGGAAGTGGTGCCGCGATGAGCGAGCCGTCGATTCGGAGTTTCACGGCATCGGATGGCTACAGGATTCACTTTCGTCACTGGAAGTCTCAATCGCCACGCGGCATCATCATCGCGCTGCATGGAATTCAGAGTCATTCCGGATGGTACGAAGCGTCATCCCGTGCGATGGTCGATGCTGGTTTCGACGTCTACTTTGCCGACCGACGTGGTTCGGGTCTAAATGGCCTTCAGCGAGGTCATGCCGCTCACGGAATGCGGTTGATCAATGACGTCCGGGCGCTGGCAGCATTGGTGAGGAATGAACGGCGAACAGCCTCAGGTGATGGCGGTTCGCAGCCGCTGATCATCATGGGGATCAGTTGGGGCGGCAAAATCGCAGCGGCCGCTGCCGCGACGTTTCCAACTGAATTCAATGGACTGGCGTTGTTGTACCCTGGTCTGCACCCGCGAATTCGCCCGAACGCATGGCAACGATTTCGATTGAACCTTGCACGCCGTTTTGAAATCACCCGAACCGACATCCCGATTCCGCTGCGAGCCCCGGAATTGTTCACGGATACTCTCGAATGGCAACAGTTCATCGTAAATGATCCGCTGGCTTTGCATACAGTCACCAGCAGCCTGCTGAATGCAGGTCGAGACCTGGATGAACTGATTACCGCACGTGCGGCAGACCTTCGCTGTCCTGTCTTGCTGATGCTCGCCGGTCGCGACAGGATTGTCGATAACCTGAATACACGTATTCTGGTGACCAGATTCGGCACCCGTCACCTGACGTGCATCTGTTATCCAAATGCCTGCCATACCTTGGAATTCGAGCTGGATCGGACCGCCATTTTTTCGGATCTGACAGAATGGCTTGGAAAGCGCCCGACCGGCATTGCTCACCGCGAGGATTGCCGGTAGAGCACATTGCCCTTACACTGCCAGAGCGGCGCGGCGCCTATGGTCTGTTGATGAAGTCAGCCGCTCTACGTGGGGTAAGCTTCCAGCTTGCCGTCGCTTTAAAAGCACTCACGGCGTTTTGACAATCTGGAAGCTTATCCCACACTAAATCAATTCCCGCGAGCGCCATTCCGTTTACGTATTTTGCTGTTTTAAGCCCAACCTTCAGCCTTGATTGAGAGTCTACGAGCAACCGCATGCTGGAACGCCGCGAACTTTTTCCGAACGTCATCGAACTCAATTTTCAGGCCCGTCGACGGATGGGGTGCTGCGTCTATCTGATCTATTCCGGATCGGACTGGATGCTGTTGGATATCGGTTACGAAGACACGGTCGATGAATTAATCAATCTGATTCGGCAGCTGGATTTTCCGCTGGCCAACTGCAAATATCTGGTGGCCACACACGCGGATGCTGATCATGTTCAGGGCTTTCAAAAAGCAAAAGAAATGCTGCCTGGGTCGCAACTTGTGGCGCATCCTGAGGCGAAGCACATTCTGGAATCCGGAGATCGTATCGCATCCTTTGCCGAGATTCCGATGCAGGGGATTTCAATTGAGATGCCGAAGTTTGTCATCGACAAGGAGGTTTCCGAAGGCGATGTGCTTCAACTGGGGACTCTGAAGCTGCAGGTCTGGGATACGCCCGGTCATGCGATCGGTCAACTCTCATTTCGGCTCGGCAACCTGCTGTTTTCCGGGGACAATATCTTTCGGGACGGCTGCGTCGGCAGTATTGACTGTCATCACGGCTCAGACATCCCGGCATTCATTCATTCGCTCAAACGCATCCAGGCCAGCAGCGTGGAATGGCTGCTGCCAAGTCACGGCCCCGCTTTTCGGAATGATCGCAAGTTGCTGCAATCGGCGATCGATCGCCTCGACCGTTATCAGCACATGGCCGATTTTGGCACCTGCGCGGTCGACTGGCCGCTGCTCGATGAATGGGAAGTCGAACTTGGCAAGGGGACGCACCCGGCAACGAACAAATGAAACTGGCGTGATGCACCAGGCATATTCGTTTAACCGCGTGGGCAACGCCCCGCGCTGCGTATTTCAAATCTCAAATCTCAAATACGAAATTTCAAACAGAACAATCGCGGCCCGCTGGGCACGTTGTTAAACGAGCCAATGCCAACCGCGTGCGGAATATGCCGCAACGCACAAAGTTCTCACGAACTCTGCTACAGGTTGTAGAGAACCGCGCTAACCCTTATCCTGTGCGGCTTTTTCGACCGATGCTTTCATCTTTGCGAGGCCTGTCTTTGCG
>JANOUN010000896.1:0-4041 GCA_031416875.1 Planctomycetota bacterium
TTCCATACGGGCCTTGGTCTGCTTCATCTCCGTTTCCGTGGATGCACCGACAGAAATCACCGCAACACCACCGGTCAGCTTGGCCAGGCGTTCCTGGAACTTTTCGCGGTCATAATCGCTGTCCGTCTTTTCGATATGATCACGAATCTGCTGCACGCGAGTCTTGATGACTGCTGGCTTGCCGGCACCTTCAATGATCGTGCAGTCGTCTTTGGTGACTTCGACGCGACGAGCACTGCCCATTTGAGCCAGTTCGACGGATTCCAGCTTGATTCCGAGGTCTTCGGAAATCAGGGTCCCACCCGTCAGCACGGCCATGTCGCCCAGCATTGACTTGCGGCGATCACCGAAGCCAGGTGCCTTGACCGCACAGACTTTCAAAATGCCGCGCAGCTTGTTCACAACCAGTGCCGTCAAGGCTTCGCTGTCGATGTCTTCAGCGATGATCAGCAATTGCTTGCCGGATCGAGCCACCTTTTCGAGCAATGGAACGAATTCTCGCAGGCTGCTGATCTTCTTTTCGAACAGCAGGATCAGGCAGTCTTCCAGCACGCACTTCATGTCTTCAGCCTGAGTCACGAAATAAGGACTAATATAGCCCTTATCGAACTGCATGCCTTCGGCAAATTCAAGAGTTGTGCTGTTGCCTTTCCCTTCTTCGACAGTGATCACGCCATCACGACCGACACGCTCCATAGCGTCGGCAATCATGTCGCCGATCGCTTTGTCGTTGTTTGCAGAAATTGCACCAACCTGTGCGATCTGCTTCTTGGATTCAACAGGCTTGGCCTGCTTTTCAAGGCTCTTCAAAGCCGCATCCACAGCGAGTTCGATGCCTTTACGCACGACAGTTGGATTGGCCCCGAGAGAAATACTGCGGAGTCCTTCGCCGTAGATTGAACGAGTCAGCACGGTCGCAGTCGTGGTACCATCTCCAGCTGTATCGCTGGTTTTGCTGGCCACTTCATTGACCAGTTTGGCACCCATGTTTTCGTATGGGTCTTCAAGTTCCACTTCTTTGCTGACGGTCACACCGTCTTTGGTCACGACAGGGTTACCGAAGCTTTTGTCGATAATCACATTGCGACCGGTTGGCCCCATCGTCACAGCGACTGCTTTGGCCAGTGTCTCCACACCGCGCTGCAGCTTGAGTCGGGCTCGATCGTCAAACAAGAGTTGTTTTGCCACTTCTAAGGCTCCTTCAGCGGTTAAGCCGCCGCAATGATTTGGGTTATATGCAAATGAACTAAAAGAAAAAGTCAACTACCGACAGAACACCCTGCAACGAGTGTCCTGTCGATGAGTTCCAGGCCGATTAGACCAGCTTCGCCAGAATGTCGCTCTCGCGCAGGATCTTGACTTCTTCCCCATCGATTTCAATTTCGGTTCCGCCGTACTTTCCGAACAGTACCTGATCGCCAATTTTAACGCTGACCGGTGATCGCTCACCGCTGTCCAGCATGCGGCCTGGACCGACAGCGATCACAGTGCCACGCTGCTGCTTTTCTTTCGCAGCGTCCGGCAGCACAATCCCGCCCGCAGTCGTTTCTTCGGCTTCGTTTGGACGGACTACAACACGGTCATCAAGTGGATTAATTTTCATTCGAATCAGCTCCGTAGATTCCGAGCCCAGCTCGGAGTGTTATGTAAAATGAATTCAAACAAGACAATGTTTGAGATCAGCAGAAGGTACAGAAACGGGGACAAGCCCGAGACTACATCATCCCCGGCATGCCACCCATTCCGCCCATGCCGCCCATGCCCATGCCGCCCATACCGCCACCACCATCGTGGTGATGATCGTCATGGTGCTCGTCTTCGGCCTTCTTCGGCTCATTCACAACGATGCAGTCGGTCGTCATCAGCAGAGTCGCAACGCTCATCGCGTTCTGAAGAGACGTTCGCACGACCTTTGTCGGGTCAATGACACCGAAGGCCACCATATCGCCGTACTTGTCGTTCAGAGCGTCGTAGCCGTAGTTGACTTTCTTTTCTTTCTTGACACGATTCGCAACCATAGCGCCGTCGAGGCCAGCGTTCTCAGCAATCATTCGGAGCGGCATTTCCAGCACGCCACGAACCAGTTCCACGCCGTACTCTTCATCGTTCTTCAATGAAAGTTCGTCCAGGGCAGAAGCACATCGCAGCAATGCGACACCTCCGCCAGGCACGATGCCTTCTTCGATCGCCGCTCGCGTGGCTGCAAGAGCATCGTCGATCAGATCCTTGCGTTCTTTCATCTCAGTTTCAGTCGCTGCACCGACATTGATCTGAGCCACGCCGCCCGCCAGCTTGGCCAGACGCTCCTGGAGTTTTTCGCGATCATATTCACTGTCCGTGCCTTCAATTTCACGACGGATCTGCTCGACGCGACCGGTGATGTCAGCCTTCTTGCCGCCACCTTCGACGATGATCGTCTTGTTGGCATCAATGCGAATTCGCTTCGCTTTGCCCAGATCTGAAAGCTGGACGTTTTCAAGCTTGATCCCAAGATCCTTGAAGAACGCTTTGCCGCCGGTCAGAACAGAGATGTCTTCCATCATGGCCTTGCGACGGTCCCCGTAACCAGGGGCCTTCACCGCAGCAACTTTAACAATGCCACGCATTTTGTTCACAACCAGCGTGGCCAACGCTTCGCCTTCGACATCTTCAGCGATGATCAACAGGGGCACTCCGGCCTTGGAGATCGCTTCCAACAGAGGCACCATTTGCTTGGCGCTGGAAATCTTCTCTTCGTGCAGCAGGATACGGCAGTTGTCAAACACGACTTCCTGCTCGTCATCATTCGTAATGAAGTGCGGCGACAGATAGCCACGATCAAACTGCATGCCTTCGACAAGCTCAACCTCAGTCGTAACGTGCCGACCTTCTTCTACCGTAATGACCCCATCCTTGCCTACCTTCATCAACGCGTCGGCCAGAATCTCGCCAATTTCTGAATTGTTGTTGCCGGCAATCGCTGCAACCTTGGCAATGGATTCACGGTCAGTCGCCTTCACAGGCTTTGACATCTTGCCCAATGCTTCAATGACAACTGCAACTGCTTTATTCGCACCGCGACTCAGCGCCATGGCATCGGCACCAGCAGCAATATACTTCAGCGCTGAACGGAAGAGCGCTTCGGACAGCACAGTCGCTGTGGTCGTGCCGTCACCTGCCACGTCGTTAGTCTTGCTGGCAGCTTCTTTAACCAATTGAACCGCGACGTTCTCGTAAGGATCTTCGAGCTCAATATCTTCAGCGACGGTGACACCGTCCTTTGTTACTTTTGGTGCCCCCCAACCCTTATCCAGCACAGCATTACGGCCCCGAGGCCCCAAGGTACTGGCGACTGCTCTGGACAATTTCGATACGCCGGACAGCAGGCTCTTACGCGCCTCTTCGTCAAACGTCAGCAACTTAGCCACGGCTTCTCCTCAAACTTTCAACGCAGTTATTATGGTTCACTTCAGGCCAAACAGTACTCGATCAATACTGATCGCTGCACAGAGTGGCAGAGTCTTCAGGAATGGCTTCGCGGATTGCAAACCCTGTGCCGCCGTGAGTTATTGCGACGCAACACGTTTATAAGACAAGGGTTATGGATTTCGTGTCAAGTCTGACTCTGCGGCGAATTCTCGCCATCCGACTTTTTGGCAGATGGCACGGCATTTGGATTTCAAGCTGATGCGGAGTCGAACACACTGTTTCGAATTGCTACAGGGATGCTGCCAGGAATCCGGATTTCACGTCCTCAGTATGCTTGGTTTGGCAGGGGAATGGAGACCTGCGTGGTAGGGTTTGTCCTACCTGTAGATTCAGAGAATCTGTGTGATTCGTGGCGAATTTTAGGAAAATTTGCCAAAACGCGGCCTCTTACGTACGTAAATAAGAGACGGTTCTGCAGATTATGCTGATAACAGCATGAGATTTGCTCTGCACTGCCGAACCATTGTCACTCGTTGTCTGTCTGAAGTGAAATGTTTTGCTTCGGAGCGCATGGATGAACTGTTTGATCGGCACGTCAAAATCATTGTTTAATTTTGCAAAGGAACCTGCAAG
>JANOUN010000897.1:0-1990 GCA_031416875.1 Planctomycetota bacterium
CCTTTCTTGGGATCGGAATCTGGTCCTGGGGAATACTCGTGGCGTACTTGCTTGGCGTCCGAATGATCTTCCTCGACCAACGGGTTTCTGCGCGCGCTGTGGCCGACGCCGCAGTGATGGCTGCGCCGGACGGAGATGGTAAGCAGCCTGTCCAGTCGCCACTGTGGAAGCCGGCTGTCGTCTTTTCGGTGGCGGCCCTCGTGCTTTTTCTCTCTGGGCCACGTCTAGCCTACGTCGCGGGGCAACTGGCTGATCTCTCTGGGCTGGGTAAGACCTTTGTCGGCACGACTCTCGTTGCGCTCTGCACTTCCTTGCCTGAACTGGTGGCATCCATCACCGCGCTGAGAATGAAATCGTTTGACCTCGTAATCGGCAATGTGTTTGGCAGCAATGCGTTCAATATGATTCTGTTTGTGCCCCTGGATGCGGCACACCCTGGTTCGCTCTTTGCGGACATATCACAGGCGCATGCGGTGACGTCATTGGCGGTGATCCTCGCGACGACCGTTGCTGTATTGGGGCAACTTTATCACGTCGAAAAACGGCGGCGGGTCGTCGAACCAGACGCATTGCTGATGTTGCTGATCCTGGGAGGGGCCTTGTTTCTCGTTTACCGACTGTCGTCGTGACACCATGATGAAAGAGCTGACTCAATGATTGAAACTGCCGTTTACGATACGAAGCCTTACGATCGGGAATACCTCGCGCGTGCCGTCTGCGCGGAACGCATTGCGTGGCGATTCCACGACTTTCGGCTCGGTGCTGAGACGGCTCCCGCCGCCAAAGGCGCCCAGGCCGTGTGCATCTTCGTCAACGATCACGCGGATCGTGCGTGCCTGGAAGCGCTGGCGGCACTCGACGTGAAGCTGATCGCCCTGCGTTGTGCCGGCCACAACAACGTGGATCTGGCCGCTGCCCGCGCGCTCGGCCTCGCCGTGGTGCGTGTACCGGCGTATTCGCCGCACGCGGTTGCCGAGCACGCCATCGGGTTGCTGCTCACGCTCAACCGTAAAATCCATCGCGCTTACAACCGTGTCCGCGAGTTGAATTTCTCGCTGAGCGGACTCGTGGGGTTCGACATCCGAGGCAAGACCGTCGGCATCATCGGCACTGGGAAGATTGGCCGGATCGCTGCGCAGATTTTCCGTGGTTTCGAAGCAAACGTTCTGACGTACGATCCGTTTCCGTCTTCCGATTGGGCGAAGGCGCACGGCATCGTTTATACCGACATGGATACGCTACTGGCAGCGAGCGACATTGTCTCGCTGCATCTGCCACTCTTACCGGATACGCTCCATCTGCTGAACGCACAGACAATGGCACGGACGAAGCCGGGCGTATTCATTGTCAACACCAGCCGTGGCAAACTGATCGACACCACCGCGCTCATCGCGGCGTTGAAGTCGGGCCAGATTGGCGGTGTCGCGTTGGATGTTTACGAGGAAGAGGAAGGCATCTTCTTCCAGGATCTCTCCGGGCAGGTGTTGCTCGACGACGAGCTATCGCACCTGCTCATTTTTCCAAACGTTCTCGTCACTTCGCACCAGGCGTTCCTGACCCAAGAGGCGCTCAGCGAGATCGCCCGCGTGACGACCGAGAACATCCTCAAACTCGAAACCCGCGAGCCATTCCTGGAGGGAACTACGCTATGAACCAGAGCACACAGCCCGACCGCCATACCCGAAGCTCATCCGCCCCGCACCCCTTCATCAAGTGGTTTGCTGACATCGCCATCGGCGACATCCCGCTCGTCGGCGGCAAGAACGCATCGCTCGGCGAGATGGTCCGCGAACTCACCGGCAAGGGGGTGAAAGTGCCCGATGGATTTGCCATCACGGCCGAAGCGTACCGCCATTTCATCCGCGAAGCACGGCTCGACGAGCGCATTCGCACGACGCTCTCCGACCTCGACACCCACGACATGGCCAACCTGAGCCAGCGCGGCCACGCCGTGCGACAAGCCCTTCTCAGCGCGACGCTGCCACGGGAT
>JANOUN010000898.1:0-2423 GCA_031416875.1 Planctomycetota bacterium
GTCGAAGAAGCCATGAAACACCTCGAAGCTCATGGTTTGTCGATTGCGGTTTCGATGCCGGTCGCACAGGGGCCGCCGATTCCACAGGTGACCATCGTGCTGCACGACGCCTCGAAATACGAACCGATGCTTAGCGGACTGGTTCGCAGCTTCGCTGGCGCTGCTGGTGTACAATTCGACCAGCAGGAAGTTCAGGACAGGACCGTCACCCGCGCGATGATTCCCAACTCGCCCGGCATCGAAGTCGGCATGTGGGCAGAAAGCGAACACCTGATCGTGGTTGCTGGCCGTGATGCCGTCAGCTCCGGAATCTCGGTTGCCGCAGGCGATGCACCGAATCTCACAACAAACAAACTGTGGACGAAATACAATTACGACACAAAAGGTTTCGAAACCACAGCTGTAGGCTGGCTCGATTTCAAGTCGCTGCGGAACACATTCGGCCAGATGCCCATTCCGGAATCTTCCGGCAAGACAATCAATGACGTGCTGAAAACCGTCGGGCTGCATAATGTCGATACGATTGCCGGACAATACGGATACAAGGGCAAAGCACTCTGGTCGGAAACGGCGGTCGAAGTCGATGGCCCGCGATCTGGTTTGCTGGCCCTGTCCGATCAGAAGCCGATGACGCTGGCCGATCTGCCGCCGCTGCCAGTGAACACAAACGGCTTCAACGCAATGCGGGTCGAACCATCGGTATTGTGGGATACGCTGACACAGCTTGTGAGAGATGGAATGGCGTTCGCACCGCCTGAAGTTGCTGGTCAGACGGCAGAGGTGCTGGACAATCTGCCACAGATCGTTGGCTTCGATCTCAAGACGGAATTGTTCGCCGCACTGGGCGATATCACCTGCGTGTTCGCCGATCCGGATCAGGGTTTCTTTGGCACGGGCATGGGAGCCATGATCAAGGTCGTGGATGCGGAGAAAGTTAAGACATCCGTCAACAAACTGCTGTTGATGGCAGAACAGAGATCCGGCGGCGAATTCAGGGTCCACAGGTCTCAGAAGCATGGCCGGGAAATGATGCTCTTCCAATTTGGCCCGGTTCAGGCGGGAGCACTGGCGATCGACGATGGCTGGCTGATCGCCGGTCTGATGCCACAATCGGTCGAAGCGACATTGCTCCGGATCGACGGCAAACTGGACTCCTGGAAACCAACACAACTTCAGACTCAGGCATTCGACGCGCTGCCGAAGTCATTTACATCCATCACCGTCGGCGACCCGCAGGGGAGTTGGCAGGCCTTGATCAAGTTGGCACCCCTCATCATGTCGGGCGGTCAGGTCGCTCTGAGAGAACAACGCATCATTCCGCCGGGGATGGATTTGCCCATCACGATTGCCGACATTCCCCCGGCTGAACTTGTCGTCCGGCCACTGTTCCCGAACGTGGCGGTCACGACATCGGACGAAAATGGAATTCACATCACGTCGCGACAGTCGCTGCCAGGCATCCCGATCATCGGTGGAATCAGCGAAGGCAACGGAGTGGTGACCGTGGCCATCGGGACGGCATTACTTCTGCCTGCCATTCAACAGGCTCGCGAAGCCGCGCGTCGGACTCATTCGAAGAACAACCTGAAGCAGATTGCACTGGCTCTGCACAACTTCCACGATGTTTATCAAGGTTTTCCCGCCGGCACGCATCCGAATGAAAAGCTGAAACCCGAGGAACGGCTTAGCTGGCAGGCTGCAATCCTGCCTTTCATCGAGCAGTCCGCTTTGCATCAGTCGATCAATTTTGAAGAGGCATGGGATGACGAATCCAACAAGAAAGCTGCAGAGACCAGAGTCCCGGTTTACCTGAATCCCGGCTATCCGGCAGTTTCGGTCGGGGCGGCTGAAACTCACTATGTGGGGATTGCCGGACTTGGCAAAGACGCACCGATGCTTCCGGCAAACAGCAACCGCGCGGGAGTGTTCGCCTTCAATCGCAAGACCAGTTTCAGAGACATCACGGACGGAACTTCCAACACAATGATGACGAGCGAGGCGTCCGGGCAGTTTGGTTCATGGATTGCTGGCGGCAACGCGACGATTCGACCGCTGACGAAGAAACCGTATATCAACGGCCCGGACGGAATCGGCGGTCCATCTACTGGCGGTGTCAACGTTGGCATGGCCGACGGTTCCGTGCGTTTCGTGTCGGAAAACATCGATCCAGTTGTCTTTGAACGCCTTTCCACAATGGCTGACGGTCAGGTGATCGGGGACTTCTGAGGTTTATACGTCATTATCTCGTTTAACCGCGTGGGCATCGCCCCTCGCTGTGTGGCACAAGCGCGGCCCGCTGGGCACGCGGTTAAAAGAATTACCACTTACATCATGAAGGAATCCGTCCCTTGATTGGAGATCCACCAATGTCTCGTCAACGCGTTGTTGTTTCCGGAACTGCCCAATACGCCGTTCTGATTGGC
>JANOUN010000899.1:0-4291 GCA_031416875.1 Planctomycetota bacterium
AATAGTGCACAGCACCCTTCGGGCCATTTGGCTATTGGTTCCTGACCCCTTTTCCAAGCTTCGACCGATCATTGATCTGCTGAAAATAACAGGCTGAGGACGGCAGCACAATGAATAATCGCAGGAACGAACGCATCTGCATTCTCATCAATTCCCTTGATGTCTGGAAGCAGGAGGCTGTGCAGTTCGCCGTTACTCGTCGATCCATCGCAGAAGTGAAGGCTGTTCCGCATTCCCTTCCAGCAGGTATTTGACCAGCAGAGGGAACAAATCACTTCGCTTATCAACAGGTACTCGGTTTACAGCCTTGTCAATCCGGTGCATCGTGAGATTGGCCCATTCCATCGAATCTTCCGGCGCATGTTTTTCACTGAAACTCTTCCAGTCCTGATCGACGGCCTTGAACATGGAATCTGGCCATTCAGGTAATGCTTCAATTTGCGCAGATTTCTCCACGACTGAGCCCGCCCTGACGGAAACTCCCGCCACCCCGGTCGTTGTTTTAATGGATTCACTTTGCCTCAATGCTTCAATGATTTCCCGAACCCGTTTTGTAACGAAGGCTTTCTGCTCAGGATCATTAAATCGTTCCGCCAAATTCAACAGAAAGACCTCTAAGATTTCCGCGTTCATCATTTTCTCCAACAAACAACCGACATCAAAAAAACTGCATGATGCCATTCCAAGTCACGCGATGTCGACGCCTTTGCATGGCCGAATCGCAACGGTAACTTTTGTTTTGCCGTTTGCCTTACAGGATTCTCGCCCATTGTTCTTCCAGCTTCGCCGCTGAGACACTCACAGCGGTACCGAGTTTCTGGGCGAAGAGTTGAATGCGGAATTCTTCCAGCATCCAGCGGTAGTGTATCAGCATCGGGTCGATCCGGTGTTGGCGCAGGTGATCTTTGAGAGTCTGCTCGTAACGAGCCAGCCACGGCGCGAATTCGCTTTCGAGCGACTGTTCGGTTTTCAGACCGCCGGATGACAGTCGCTGCAGTCGCTGCCGGATGCCCATGAAATAGCGTGGGTGCTGGATCAGCCACGGCCACGGGGTTTCAATCAGAAACGTCGGATGCACGAGAGCGGCCAGTTGAGTCTTCATGTTGTTCAACAAATGGTCCCAGCCGGGGCCGTGCGTCTGGTCCAGAGCTCGGCGCGTTTCATGGTATTGCTGAAAAAGCTGCGGCATGAACTGCACGAATTCCTGCGAGATGAGTCCCAGCCGTTCGCGGCCGCGCTGCAGAATCTTTTCAAATGCCCCTTTCGTTCGCGCCAGCGGTTGATCGGACAGATAGGCTCGTTCTGCCATCAGCAGCGACAGATGGTTCATCAGTTCCAGCCCCTTGATCGACGACGAAAGCAACTTCACCTGTCCGATCTGCGGCATATTGCCGATCTGGATGAGGATTCGTTTTCGTTCGGAGATCAGAATCAGCTTCTGCAACCCCATGCGAAGAATTCGCGTGGCCTCCTCGGGAGTCTGACACAGCATCAGGCCAACTGTTTCACCATCGTCACGCAGTGAGGGAAACGCACGCAGCAGCATTCCTGCGCGTTTGATTTCGATGTGTTCCGGAATGTCGAACCAGTCCCATGCCTTAAATCCCGTGCGCGTCCATTTGGCTTCGTCCGGCGACGGTCCACTCACGGCTGCGGACTTTTCTGCGGAGGCCACAGCCACCTGAGCCCTCTTGATCAAAGCAGCTCGCAGCTCTTTCAGATCGCGGCCTTCGATGACTTTTTTTCGCTGATCGTCAACGACACAGATATTGAACTTCAGGTGATCGGCGAGTGTGCTCAAATCGAATTCTCGCGAATCAAATCGTTCGCCGCCGAGTTGCGACAGACGCGACGCGACGCCTGTCAATAAGTCTCCTTTGCCAAATTCCAGGTCGGAGTAAACCAGTTTGGCAGTGTCCGGAGCCGGGACGAAATGGCGTCGCAGATGCTTGGGGAGCGAACGAATCAGTGCGAGCACCTTTTGTTCCAGCAGGCCAGGGACCAGCCATTCCAGGCGTGTGTCGGTGAGCTGACCGAGTCCCTCGACAGGCACGGTGACGGTGACACCGTCGGCATCGCAACCCGGATTCAGCTGATACGACAGCGGCAGATGCATGGCTCCGAACTGCGCGGATTCAGGAAACATGGCGGCTTGCTCAACCCGATGCGCTTCATCGGCGAACTGATTGATGTCGAACTGCAGCAGCCTGGCGTTGCGCGTCACGGTTCGCTGAAACCAGCGCCGCAGGCGATCACGGTCGCTGCATTCTTCGGGAATCTGCGAGGCGTAGAATTCAAACAGTGTTTCATCGCCCGGGATCAGATGGTGCGAGCGTGTCCGAGCCTGCAGATCCTTGAGCTGTTCCAGCACATCGTGATTGTGCCTGAGAAACGGAAACTCATGCCCCCAGCCTTTGCGCTTCGCCGACGTGTTGGAGGCTGTGCTGCGTCCAGGGCGGACTTTGGTCGCACCGCGCGACAACGCTTCTTCTTCATCGTCGTAATCTTCGCCCGGATCGCCATCGGTGTCAGAATCACCGAACAGCAGGCCGAATTCAACCAGCCCGTGCTGAATCAGCATCTCCCGAGACTTCACCGGATCGACTTTCGCGAAGGTCACTTTGCGGCGTGTGACAATGGGCAGTCCCCAGAGACTGACCTTTTCGAAGACCATGATGTTGCCCGCGACCGGATCCCAGTGCGGCTCGGAATATTCGCGGGTGATCAGGTGTCCGGCGAGCGGTTCGATCCATTCCGGCTGAATGCGTGCGATGGTTCTGGCAAACCTCCGACTGGTTTCTACCAATTCGGCGGCAACGAACCATTTCGCGCCTTTGGGGGCGAGGGCTGAACCAGGCCAGATCGCGAGATTATTCCCCCCGGCACCAAGGAAATCGCCGCTGGGTGTCTGATACCCGATGTTGGCCAGCAGGCCGGTCATCAGGGCTTTGTGAGTTGCCGCAAAATCGTTGTGACGCTCATGCAGTGCCTTCGCGGCCTTTGAAATCGCGAAGTTGCCGCAAAATCGTTGTGACGCTCATGCAGTGCCTTCGCGGCCTTTGAAATCGCGGGATCATCACTCTCTGACAGCAGGTCTTTTAACTGGGCATGCACATCCACCCATTCACGCATCCGCATCCAGGAAAGAAAGTTCTGCTGGCACCATTTCCGAACCTGACTGTGCGAAGCCGTCTTCTGTTTATCGTGCCATGCGTCCCACAAGTTCAGAATCGTCAAGAAATCGGAATCGCGGTTATAGAATTTCCGATGCGCCTCATCAGCCGCTTGTTGCTTTTCTACCGGACGTTCGCGAGGATCCTGGCTCTCCAGCATTGCCGCAATGGCCAGGACTTCGGGCAGTGCGTGTTCATCCACGGCGGCCAGAATCATACGGCTGATGCGAGGATCGACGGGCAGTTTTGCCATGCGGCGACCGATCTCGGTCAGCTCACCTTCGGGTGTGATGGCTCCAAGTTCTTCGAGCGTCTTGTAACCTTCCCGCACCGTTGTTGAACGAGGCGGATCGAGGAACGGAAATTCTTCGATGTTTCCAAGTCGCAGATTGATCGTGCGAAGGATTACGGCCGCCAGATTGGTGCGCTGAATCTCCGGCGCGGTAAAGGCTTCACGACCGTCGAAATCTTCCTTGCTGTACAGTCGAATGCAGATGCCGGGCCCGACACGTCCACAACGCCCGGCTCGCTGATTGGCCGACGCCTGTGAGACCGGCTCAATCGGCAATCGCTGCATGCGGGATCGCGCCGAATAGCGACTGATCCGGGCCGTGCCCGTGTCAACGACATAACGGATGCCCGGTACGGTGAGGGACGATTCGGCCACGTTGGTCGCGAGCACGATCCGCCGATGCCCATACGGCGAAAAGACTTTCGTCTGATCGGCCATCGAGAGTCGTCCAAACAGCGGCACGATCTCGGTCGGCATCTGCGGCGTGTCGCCGCGAAATCGTCGTCCGCCGAGCACTTTGGCGGCTTCGCGAATGTCGCGTTCGGTCGGCAGGAAGACAAGAATGTGTCCGGAGTCATGCGCCGTAACTTCTTCGACCGCATCGGTGACGCCATCGAGCCAGTCACGTATCTGACGGTTGTCGTCTTCGCCCATGACGGCATCAGGATCGTCCAGCGGTCGATAGCGAATATCCACCGGATACATCCGCCCCGAAATCTGCAGCACCGGAGCGGGCGTGCCTTCAACTCCAAAATGATCGGCAAACCGCGCGGCATCAATCGTCGCCGACGTGATGATCACCTTCAGATCGCGCCGCCTGGGCAGC
>JANOUN010000900.1:0-3665 GCA_031416875.1 Planctomycetota bacterium
AACGCTGCGAGTTTCCACTTCGGCGGCGCATGCGATCATCATCCCAACTGAAGCTGCTCCGGTGTTGAAACCGAAAGTCGTTTTACGACCAATCGTCGAACTGGATGATGACGATGACGACGACGATGATGACGAAGTCGAGGGTGACACAGCGACTAAGTAATCACGCGATTCCGTTCCTCGGTCTTTCCTGTCCGACAGTTCCAGGTAACCATCTTTCGGAATTGCCGTCCACTTGCCCTGAAGTACACCGTCAACTATGCAGACCAGCAACAAACCACGGATCATCGCCGTCATGCCCGCCTATAACGCGGAGTCGACTCTGGAACGTACGCTGCGCGATATTCCGCCTGGCACCGTCGATGAGATTATCCTGGTGGATGACTGCAGCAAGGACCGCACGGTCGAGCTGGCACGGTCTCTGGGACTCACGGTGATTTCTCACGAACGCAATACCGGCTACGGCGGAAACCAGAAAACCTGCTACACCGCCGCACTGGAACGTGGGGCTGACATCGTGGTGATGATTCATCCGGACTATCAGTACGACAGCCGCGTGATTCCGGTCGCTGCTGAACTCATTCGCCTTGGGAACTGCGACGTCATACTGGGCTCAAGGATTCGCACGCGAGCTGAAGCACTTCAGGGAGGAATGCCGGCATGGAAATACATCGCGAATCGCTGTCTGACGATATTTGAAAACGTGGCGCTCGGTCAGAATCTCGGCGATTTCCACAGTGGCTTCCGCGCGTATCGACGTTCGGTTCTGGAAACCGTCCCGTGGCAGGAGAATTCGAATGATTTCGTATTCGACACGCAGTTTCTGGCTCAGGCGGTCTACTTCGATTTCAAGCTGGGAGACATACCGGTTCCCGTCCGTTATTTTGCCGAAGCCTCCAGTATCAACTTCAGTCGCAGCACACGCTATGGTCTGCTGACGTTGTGGGTGATGTTTGAATTCTGGTGCAACAAGTTGGGGATCTGTCGCTCGAAGATCTACCGCAGGCCACAGCCGAGCACATGACGCTCCCTCGCTGTCGGCCAGGATCGATAATCTGATGGAATTGCCGGGACATCAAGGGTATAGTGCCTCGTGAAGCAGAGAGGTCGCGTCGGTCGTCGTGTGTCAGGATCGTTCGAGGAATGACTGTCCGATGGTCGTCTTTCGCTCTGCGAAAGTAACGTTGGGAGTTTGGTTTTACTGAGAAGATTCCGCTGAGAGTCAGATGTCCGCCGACGGAGCGGCGGACCTACGTAGGCGAGCCGCTCCGTCGGCTCGCACCAGACACGGCGGCGAAGCCATTGGTGCGGCATTAGAGATTCGGTTGCGGGCGAAGCCCGCACCAAGAAAGAAACGCAGCTTTCGCGGAGCGAAAGGCGACAATAAATGTTCGGACGGTCCTTACTTTTGCTGCCGTAATCTGACTCGCAACACCCGCCAGGCCACCCTATGTCGATCTCATCCGAAACAATTCACAAGTCACCCACGAAGCTGACTTACAACGAATACGTCTTGTTTCCGGACGACGGCAATCGTCATGAAATCATTGACGGACGACATTATATGAACGCCGCACCCGTTCCGCGTCATCAGGCCATTTCCCGTCACATTCATAATCAACTCTATCAGCAGATTGAGGTGAACAAGCTTGGCGAGGTGATCTATTCTCCGATTGATCTTCAGTTGAGCGAAGTCGATGTCGTGCAACCGGATCTTGTCGTTGTGCTGGCGGAAAACCGTATCATCACGCAGACTCGAATTCGAGGCGTACCGGACCTGGTGATTGAAATCCTGTCGCCCTCGAATCGCAGCCACGATACGGAACTCAAGAAGCAGTTGTATGAGCAGTTCGCTGTCCCGGAATACTGGATCGTTGATCCCGAAGAATGCATTGTGGTGCGTTATCGCCTGAATGAAACGGGCACATTTGGAGAATCGACGAACTTCAAGGATGCCATTACGTTCGAAGGCATCCCCGATGGAGCGACCGTCGATCTGACTCGTGTTTGGTAGATCGGGTATCATCGACATGACGAGCGTTACTGTTGTTCTCAACGCCATCGAATCCGGTGCAGCGAGAACCGAAGATCTGCTCCCTCTGGTCTATGACGAATTACGGCAACTTGCAGCCGGGCAGATGCGTCATGAACGCGGCGGACTCACGCTGCAGGCCACGGCCCTGGTTCACGAAGCATTTCTTCGGCTGGTCGGCGATGAACACGCGACCTGGCAGAATCGTCGGCACTTCTTCGGTGCCGCGGCGCTGGCGATGCAGAGAATTCTGGTGGAACAGGCTCGCCGCAAAGGGCGGCTGAAACACGGAGGCAATCGGCAGGAAGTTGCAGTCTCCGACATCGTCATCATCGCCGACAATAACCAATCCGATGAGGAACTTCTGGCCCTTGATGACGTTCTGATTCAGTTTCAGGCGGAAGACCCGGAGAAGGCCGAACTGGTCCGTCTGCGATATTTCGCCGGACTGACGGAAGAAGAGGCCGCTCAAACGCTGAACATCTCCCGCGCGACGGCATCTCGCTGGTGGACGTATTCCAAAGCGTGGTTGTTTGCGAAGCTGCGAGGTGAGTAATGCTGGCTGGCGTTACGAATCACGCCTGCGGCTGGCGAGC
The DNA here is from genome assembly GCA_031416875.1 of Planctomycetota bacterium. Taxonomy (GTDB): domain Bacteria; phylum Planctomycetota; class Planctomycetia; order Planctomycetales; family Planctomycetaceae; genus SXXK01. Next base: position 2,629 of record JANOUN010000900.1, read on the forward strand.
GGTGCGGCGTCAGCCCACCGGTCCATCGCGACTCATTTTTCAGGAACCACAAAGCACGCAAACAGCAATATACCGGCAAGCTGACGTCACGGCTGGCCAGTTGGTGAATCTGCGATTCCTGTAGGGTGCGTGAAGCGAAGCGTAACGCACCATGGCTGTAGACAAATCCACAGTGGTGTGGTTAGCTCCGCGGGCGACACCCTAAAGTGAATTGACAAACTCGCCAGCCGACAGGCTGACGCATGCCGCTCGCCGAGATTTTATCCGGTATTTTCCAGAATCTCATGAGGCGCTGCATGAGGTTTCGTCGCATGGAATGGTGAACTGGTTTACCTTAACACCGGAGACACACCATGTCCGAACCACAAAAATCCAATGCAGCGCATCGTCCTGATCAACGTCACGACGATTCTCAGCACCAGCCCACTGTCCATGCGTCCGATTCGATTGACGCCTCGTCGATCAGCCCGAATTCCGTTGAGGGCCTGTTTTTGCTGGCTCTGCAGAAAAGCAATCCGGCGGAGCGGGAAGCATTCCTGAACGAAACATGCGGAGATGACACAGACCGCCATCGGCGTGTCACCGCCTTGTTGCGAGCGTTCGATGATGCGGGCAGTTTTCTGGAAACGCCAGTCGGCGGACAGCGGCCGCAACAGGAAGTCTCGCTCAGCTTTCTCCGGCCGATCAGCAAAGAGGGATGTCTTGGCACAATTGGCCCGTACGAAGTGCTGGACGTCATTGGACGTGGCGGCATGGGTGTGGTGCTCCGAGCAGTCGATCCAAAACTCAATCGAGTCGTCGCGGTCAAAGTACTGCTGCCGGAACTGGCCGCCAATCCAAATTCGCGCCGACGTTTTCTGCGTGAAGCACAGGCCGCTGCAGCCATCAGTCATCCTCATGTGGTGACGATTCACGCGGTGGACGACACGCATGAAGACGCCAATGGCAAACCTGTCCCGCCGTATCTGGTCATGGAGTGCGTGGTCGGTCCGTCTCTGCAGCAGAAACTGGATCGCATCGGCGCACTTCGACTGACG
>JANOUN010000901.1:0-1865 GCA_031416875.1 Planctomycetota bacterium
CGATTTGCTTGAGCACAGGCGTTCGCCCGCCGCGTTCGGCGAGCGGAGTGGCGTCAGCCCTACGGTACAAAGCATCTTCGTCTTTGAAGAGTTTTACAGTTCACGTTACCATGTGATGACTTTACCATGGAACAACCTCTGCGAGACGCGAAAACAAAATGGGGAGGACGCGATGCAAATAGAGATTTCACCTCAGAAAGTCACAAAAGGTGTCAGGAACCGTTTCGTTGACAGAAATGTGCGATTTGATTAGACTACTGGAAGTCAAAAAAGGTGTCAGGAACGAATGGCACTGTCGTCACCCTGCGGGCGCGCAAGAAGCCTATTGGCGGGAGCAGAATTTTGTTAAATTTCCGATCCGTCGGAGTTGGTATTGATTGAAAAGCCCGCTCCTGGCGATGATTTTGAAGCCCTCCCTGGTTCTCAGCCCGACAATGACCAGGGAGGGGTTTTCATGCGCCAGCCAGTATCAGATTCTGACGATTCCGGGACGCCGGAATTTCAGAAGATCGTGGATGGATTCCTGCTGCAGCCGGGGTTGCCATTTGCGGATGTGTTGAGTTCAGAAAAGATCAACCGCATCTTTCGCAAGCACGGCGGGTTGTTCGGAAAAGACGACATCTACAACACGGCCATCGTGCTGTGGGCGTTTCTCGGGCAAGTGCTGCGCGACGGCAAGGAAGCGGCATGCCACGCGGCTGTGGCTGGCATCATCAGCTTCTGCCTTGCAGGTCGAACGTGCTGCTCCGACGTCAGATACCGGTGACTATTGTCGCGCTTGAGCCAAGCTTTCCGAACCCGCTCTGCGCGAACTCAGCACCGAGATCGCGAACGAGGCCGAACAGCAAGCAGACGAAGCGTGGCTGTGGAAGGGACGTCACGCCAAACACATCGATGGCTTCACATTCACGATGCCTGATACGGAAAAGAACCAGGCCGAATTTCCTCACCCGCGAACTCAGAAGGAGGGCGTCGGACTGCCGATCGCCCGCAGTGTTGTCATCCTGTCTCTGGCGATCGCCACCGTGATGGACGTTGGATTCATCGACAAATTAAATTCGCGAGTGATGTCGATGGCCAGCATGGTTATGTGAAGGATGTAGTTGTGAACTGTGTGCTTGACCGCGAAGCGGTTCGAGAAATTAGCCGGTGGTAAGCAGAGCGCCACCACCGGATACGTTGAAAAAACTGCCTCAGCACCCTGATAAGGGTGCCAGATTCTCGCTTCTGGCATCCCTTCAGGGTGCGTGACACCACGCTTTCATTACCGGTGGTGCGCCTGTCGGCGACCACCGGCTAATTTCTGCAATCCTTTCAGGATGAATCGCATTCATGGCGATCAATGTGTGACGCGCACTTAATTTGTCGTTGAACCCAACCCGTCCACAGCATTTTCATTGCAACGCCACATCGCGGCACCATCCGGCATCATGCCGGTGGAGGGCAGGTTTGGCAACAACTCAACTCAGGAGGAAAACTGGGGACACAGCATGATTGACGGGCGGCGGATGAGATTACGTTCGTGCATGTCATGAATCGCACAGTTCGCCGCTAATTCTTGCTGGATGATGATCCGGTCAGCGGGAAGCCGATGGGGGGCATGTTCGCGCCGTGTTCCGTTTGAGTAGTTGCCAAACCGGGGCTCTACCGACGCAGGGTCGATAGGGGCCAGCGCGAAGCCAATGCAGCTCTCGCAGTTGATGCACGCGGCCCCATCCGGCTTCATGCCGGTGGACGCAGGTTTGGCAACTACGTAGCGTCCTACAAACCAGCCTCTCGGCCCCCGACTGGCTTCATGCCAGTGGATGCCAGGTTTGAAGACTATACCGACGCACCCAGCGAGAGTTTTCAAACCCGGGCTCGAT
>JANOUN010000902.1:0-9200 GCA_031416875.1 Planctomycetota bacterium
CATTTGGTAGCATCATTCAGAGAATTCAGGATCCTGAATGTCAAATGGGCTATACGCAATATCGTGGACTTATTCAGCCGCCGGGCGCTAGCCCCGGTTCAAGTCGTTTGAATCGCGAGGAAAACCGGGGCTAGCGCCCTGCGGCTAATATCGATTTGCCTCTTAGTCCACACCATTGGGATTATCCGGGACGGACGCGCCGGCGGCGTCATTGCAGAAATCAGCGAGTACTCCATGTCTGAAGTCGATGCGTTAAACACTGAAGCGACCGAACACTCTGCTGTGTCTCAAGCCACTCTGGTCCTGGTCAGCGTCGCCCTGGTCCTGCCAGTGCTTTCTGGCATTTTGCTTTTTTTTGTAACATCGATTCCAATCTCCATTGGAATCAGTGTGGTGACGGTTGTCGCTACTGCCGCTTTGGTCGCAATTGATGCACATCGCCTTGGGAAAGTGGACTCGAAGGGAAACGTGCGCGAAAGTGCAGGCGTGCTGTTCCTGGGCATGTGCCTGTTTTGGATTTTCGTCTACCCCCTGGCCTTTTTCCGTCGTCGCAGTTTTGGTGGACCAAATCTTGGCGTCGTGGCTATTGGGGTTGCGTTGTTTTTCGCGGGCGGTCCATTCGTCAGCTCTTTGCTGATTCCCCGGCGCCTGCCAGCGTGTTCCAGTGCAGAAGTCGTGCAGCTGCTGGAACAGTTGATCCGCAGCACATCAGTGGGTGCTACAACGAAATCTATTGACGGTCATCACGAACTAAATTTCGATCGTGACACCAATGTGAGACACGGAGAATGCGTCGCTCACACTGAGATCGGTGACATTTCAGTGAAGTACCTGGTAGAATGGCAAGACCGGGACAAGGGTGTCTTCCAGGTGCGACTGCAGCAACCTGACTTGCCGACATGTTCAAGTCCGGAAATAGTGCGTGTTCTTGAACAGTTGATTCGCGGCATGCCAGTTGGTGCGATTACGAAATCTATTGACGGTCATCGCGAACTGAGCTTCGACCGTGACGCCAACGTGAGACACGGGGAATGCGTCGCGCACACTGAGACCGGTGACATTTCAGTGAAATACATGGTTGAATGGCAAGACCGCGACAAAGGCCTTTACAAAGTGCGACTACCACTCCCCGACTTGCCGACATGTTCGAGTGCTCAGGTCGCGCAGGTCCTTGAACAGGTAGTTCGCAGGCTGCCAGGTGGTGCCACGACGAAATCCATTGATGGCCATCGCGAACTGAGATTCGACCGTGACGCCAACGTAAGACACGGAGAATGCGTCGCGCACACTGAGACAGGTGATATTCCAATCCATTTCATCGTCGAATGGCAGGACCAGGAAAAGGGCCTGTTCCACGTACGAACGGTCGCCACAACGGAGTGAGAGTCTCTCAAGCGAAGTTTCGGTCACATGTCATTCGAAATTTGTTTCTCGTCTCTCGCCTAAAGCTGCGATCCCTGTAGCTTGGACATTCTTGTCCGAGTGCTTCGCAAGACCGCGTCTCTACGACATAAGTCTGTCCATGCATAACCATCTTGACGTCGGCAGCGTCTTATGGCCATCCGACGGACATGAATGTCCATCCTACGCATGAAGAAGGCTGTCCAATAACACCAGAGAATCTAACGCCGACCGGGTCGTTCGACCCACTTGTATGCTTGTTTTGCATTCAGCGAACAGAATTTCGGGGTGGCCGCATCACCTTTCAAAGCCGCATATTCCATCACGATCCGCTGCAGCGTTTCGTAGTCTGCGGCTCCATCAGACACGGGCCAGTTGCTGCCATAGATGACTCGATCGTCGCCGAACGCGTTCCAGACAACATCGATGTACGGTTTGTAGAATGCCAGATCGCCGGGGGCCGATTTGCCGTCGCGGGCCGCACCTTCGACGAGGGCTGAGATTTTGGAGAACACATTGGAATGCTTCGCGGCTGTCTGAATGCCGGTCTGCCATTCCTGCGGTGGTTTGTCGGCCGTCACGTGTACGTTGCCGATGTGATTCAGCACGATCCGCAAAGACGGCAGCAGCGCAGCGAGCTTCGCAATTGTCGCAGGCGTGTCGGGGCCACCATTCACGTCCAGTGCCAGATCGTGGTCGGCCAGAAGTTTCAGGTCTTCTGTTCGCTCCTTTTGCAACAGCTCCTGCAGTAACTGGACCGAGATCCGAATTCCCCGGAACAGCGGATTTGCTGCGAAGCGTGTCACGTGGCTTTTAAAGTCGGGCGCTCCGGGTGTCAGGTTGCCGACGATGCCGACGATAAACGGATCGTCTTTTGCCAGTTCTAAAAGCCACGCATTGTCTTCCACCCGATTGCTGGCTTCGACAATGACAGTTCCGGTCACCGGTCGGTACTTTTTGAGTGCCCGCAGATCCTGCGGCAGGACAGTCCGATACAGCGGCGAATCCTTGGGCGGCCATGGAACGCCTTCGGGCCGACCTGGATCATAGAAGTGCGTGTGGCAATCGATGATGTCCAGTTCCGCAGCGGGTTCATCCGAGAACAGGGAACTCAGTCTCAGCCCGATGGTTCCTGCGACGCTGCCAGCGATCCATTGTCGGCGACTGATTCGGCGAATCGTCATAAACTGGTTCCTTTGTGTGGTATGGTGGCAGAATGTGAGGAGCGTAGCGAAAGCCACGACATTAGAACAATGTGTTCGCTTGCCAGGCTAAACTTGCTTCGGTGTACCCAAACACATTGCGTGGGATCTCAATGGTTTCATTGCTCGAACAGAAAATGTTCTCAGCAAATGATCCGCGTGCGGTGTAATTCCGGGCCTTGAAGCGTAGAATGCGTCGGAGCGAACAACTTCTTTGTTCCGAGGTAAAGATGCCACTGACGTATCGAGTCATGACAGAGGATGCCATAGACCACAAACCTATCACCGGCGACACAAGTTCAAAGCTTGGGGTTCGCGACAGTGACCTGTTCATCGACCAGTCCGGGAATGCTCTGCCAGGGACGGGAGGTACATCAGTGATCGAGCCGATGCCGGGATTGAAAATTCGTTTGCAGTCCATGTCGCCGTCAATGGTTCCGCGCCGCCTTCACGATAACGGCAGGATTGCAGGAGCTAGCGGATCGAATTCCAGACGAGTATTCAAGATCGGTGCTGGCGCATGGGTGACAGGGAATTTGACCACGAACTTGAAAGTGGTGCCAGACGCCGATCATCACGGGACAATCCAGCCTGACAGCCGGATGCCGATGGAAGACTATCGAACCGCAATCAAAGCGACCCGAGAGGAATGGACAGATGGGGAGGGAGACATATGAGTACCGCCGACTTCCAGAAACAGAAAACGGCCTACGAACTATGCATCTCTGACACGTTGCAGGCTTTTCTGGCGCGTCAGAATAACCAGCCCGAATACATGGATGATGATGGCGTGGCGGAGGCTCACGAGCAAGCATGGCTGTTGCTCAGTGAAGATCAACGGAAACAAGTCTGGGGCCTCTCGTCGGATCTCTATTCACTCAGTGACAATGAGAAGCGTCCCGACCTTGGTGAACAACCAGACGAGCAGACTTTGGTTGCATCGATTGAAGAATCGTACAGCAAGGGAAACTGGAATCAGCTACTTCACTGGTTCCGCTTCCAGCCAAAATTCGACAGGAACCTTGTGGACGACATGCGTGGGCGTGCTTGGGCAGAGTACGGATTCCCACGCGTGGCACTCGCCTTCTTTGATAATGCGTCGCGGATTTCACCATCCACGCCGACATATCGCTTCCTGGCGATGCAACAGGTAAAGGAACTCAGAGATTGGGACGAACTGGAACGCCGATGTGAACGCAACGCTCAGGCACTACCAGATGATGCAACAATGCAGCTATTGGTAGGCGAACTGTACCACGACCTTGCCATGCTTCATGCAGATCGCAACATGGACCAGAACGCTCTCAGGCATCTTGATCGTGGTTTTGAGCTTGCGGAAAAACAGGAGATGCGCGACAGCGTACTCGGTTCCGCTGCCGCATCCAAAGCGTTTGCGCTAATGAACCTGCAAAATGTCGATGAAACAATCCCGTTTCTGACGAAGTGGATCAATCGCTTACCCGACAACGCTGACCTTCGCACCACACGAGGGATCATTTTCCTCACTCAAAACTATCCTAAAGCAATCGAAGATTTTGAGCGAGCAATCGAACTCGGGACTTCCCTGGCCCTTCCTTATTTGGAAGTGGCAAAGACAAAGGCGAGGCAGGAACAGTTCAAAGAGGTTTCGCGTCTCTGCCGACTCGGTGTGGGGCTGTCACACCGTGATGCCGAGGTAGCAGAATTCCATCACTTACTCGGTCTCGCAGCGTTTTATCAGTCAAACAAACAACTTGCCGCCAAGGAATTGAAACATGCATCAATGCTGTCGCCATTCAATATGTTGATCAACAGGAATGAGCAACAAATTCTGGCAGGTGGACTCGAAGTGTTGATGCCGCAGGAATCGTTGCAATCTCCTCAACAGTTACTTGAGTTGATGAGTATCCGCTAGACTCTGCTACCTTACCAGAGCATCAATTCATTGGTCAGATATGAGCCGCGATTTCTCGAATGGCTCTGACTACGCTGGTGATTTCATCTTCAGTTGTGAGTAGACCAGGGCTCAGGCGAACGCTGCCGTGATTAGCGGCGGTCTGCAATGACTCATGCAGCAGCGGAGCACAGTGCAATCCTGCGCGAGATTGAATGTCGAACGACTGATCGAGGATCATAGCGACTTCGCGACAGTCCACGCCGCCGATATTGAACGAAACAATACCGCAGTTATCAGACTCAAGGCATGGTCGCAGAATGTTCACACCATCAATGCGATTCAATTCCTCAAGCAGTCGCGCAGTCACTGCATGAATCTGCGACCGGAGTTGCTCAACGCCCTGTGCCAGAATCCATTTTGAGGCCGCATGCAGACCGGCGATGCCCGGCAGATTGAGATTCCCGCTTTCGTAGCGAGCGGGCATCTCGTGGGGTTGCATCAATGATTCGCTGGACGTTCCGGTGCCGCCGAATCACAGCGGCTGCAACTGAGTTTCCATTCCGCGACGGATGCACAGGATGCCTGTGCCCAGTGGCCCGAGCAATCCTTTATGGCCGGCAGCGGCCAGAAAATCCACGTCCAGTTCTATCATATTCAATGGCCAGTGTCCGGCCGTCTGTGCCGCATCGAGCAGTACGCAAGCACCATGCTCATGAGCCACTCGCGTCAATTCCGCCACCGACTGGACTCGCCCGGTGACGTTGGATGCGTGGTTCAGGAAGACCAGACGGATTTTTTTCTGTGAAAGAACCTGGGCAAAACGCTGTTCCTCGATCAACCCGGTGACAGGATCGAACGGAATAATCTCCAGCTCGATCCCAATTCGCTGCCTGAGTGCTTCCAAAGGACGCAGTACGGAGTTGTGATCCAGCGCGGTCGCCAGGACGGCATCGCCGTGCTGCAGAAATCCCTGCAGCACGGTGTTCAGACTGTCGGTGCAGTTCAGCGTGAACACAATCTGCGATGCGGTCTGCACCCCCAGCAACGTCGCCAGTTGTCGACGACATTCGTCGATCATCCGGCCAGCCGCTTCAGCGTTGCGATGCGTTCCGCGTCCGGCCGAAGCCGCTCCGCCACGCATCCAGGCATCGACTGCGTCATAGACACAGTCGGGCTTTGGAAAACTGGTAGCGGCGTTGTCGAAGTACAACGGACTATTCCTGGCCGGGCATCCAGAGTTTTCCCGTTCCGGCCGGTTCGGCGTGGGCTCCCGGAGTCCAGAGCGACGAACCCGCTCCGACCGTCGTCAGTCCGCCATCCAGTTCGGATGCCAGTTGCGGACAACCGGCGATCTGCAGTTGCTCGCGGATAACTCCTTCGATCTCCGGAATCTTGTGCAGGTAGCGGTCACGGATGCGATGCAGCAGCGTGATCAATTCCGCATCGGCCGGATCATCAAGCCGATACGACAGTTCGCGGATATCGAGTTCCAGTTGATGGCGAAATGCCTCAGGCGCTGCGGCCGCAGATTCCCGCGCGTGATTCAGGCACTGGTAAGCGAGATCATAATCTTCCTCGATGCGCGCGATGGCCGCACGCATCAACCAGCCCCGGCGCGCGTCGTATTCCTTAATGCCCTCCGGACGCTTCGTCAGCTCATCCAGGCCGACCCGGATCTGATGTCGCAGACCCAGCACGGAGCAGCGATTCGTGAATTCGTGCAATTGCGTGCCGGTGAGTTTCGAGACATCAATGCGCTCGTAATCGATGGCCGGGATCGCGGCCATCACCATGTATTCCTGCACTTCCCGTGGAGCAGGAGCAGGCACATTGAGCCGTTGCCGAACGGAGGCAAAATCGGGTGCCAGATCATTGCGGGCCGTAATGGCCATCAGACCGATCACGCAGGCCGCGCGTTTGATCCGGAACGCATCATCGTTCGCGACATCCAGCACCGATTTTCCACCGAGCGCCGTTTGCGGCATCTGCAGCCATTCTTCGACCGCCTGAGGTGCGCGCTGTCCCGTGAGTTCCCGGAATCGCTTTTGCGTAATGCCAGGAGGACAGAAAAACCGACGATCGAACGGACGTGCTTCCGGCCTGTCGAAACTGATTAGCTCCCGTTCTTCTTCATCGCCCGACGTGATGATCAGATCCCCGGCGATCGCGCGGATTTTGACCACAGCCGTATCGATCATGCCTTCAGCAGCGGAGATCTGCAGGAAAGGATGATGAATTCCGGCCGCCACAGCGTCGTCCGCGTCGGCGATATCAAACAGATCAATGTCGGCAATGGATTCCGGCAAGAGCGATGGGTCAGTCAGTTCTTCGCCGCTGATCGCAGATGACAGCAGAATCATTTCTGCCGCATGACCGGTGCCGTCCGGATGATCACAGTGTTCATGATCGTGCGAATCGTTCCGATGCAACAGTGGCTCAGCATCAAGGCGACTCAGGAGTTCTGAAACCGAACGCACATCCAGTGTCACTGCGTACGATTTGTAACGATCTGCACTCAACTGCCCGTCGATCTGCTGAGCCAATGCTTCCGCAGTCACAGCCTGGTCAAAATCGGTCAACAGAGTTGCGGCGTGATGCAGTGAGCCGGCGGATTCCGCAAGGCGTCCGTCCCAGCTCTGACCGAGTCCCAGGTTATACCAGATCGCGCCTTCGGTCGGGTACGCATCCGCGAGACGGTTGTAAATAATCGCAGCAGGTTCCCAGCATCCGAGGAGGCTCAACTTGCGAGCGCGCATATCCTGCTGCGAGGCTTGCTCACTGCAGTTGACGGGCAACAGAGGATACGTGCTGCGGAACAGGAACGGCAAGCTGGATTCTGATTCAAAGCGGACCAGTTGCAGTACCAGGTTTTTCTGTCGTTCACCGGACGCCATGCGCACGGCCAGCGACAAATGTTCCCGGGCCGCCATCAGGCAACCCACGCGCCCCATTTCGGCGGCGATGATCGATGCCAGGAATGAGATAGCGGCCGGCTGTGATTTTGAACAGATCTGAAAGGTGCGATGGAGAATTCGTCGAGATGCTGCGAAACCATCTTCCTGCAGACAGATTTCGGCCATCGACAGCAGCGCCGTCGGTTGGTCGGGGTGTGACTTCAGAAATTCGGTAACGGTCTGGCGGGCTTCGGCGGTCATCCCCAGTTCGTGCAGAGTCAAAGTCAGTTCGCGGAGGATGACATCTTTGTCAGGATGCTTGCGGAGCAAATCCCGAAACAGTTTGACCGCCGCTTCGGGTTGATTTTCCCGCAGCCGAAAGGCGCGCTGCAGCTCGGGCAGGAAATCGCCGCAACAGAATTTGAGCTTCTTTCCGCTGCCGCAGGGGCACGCAGAGTACGGATCGTTAGCCATGACATTCCCTTTTTTCAGTAATCGTTCAAAATCAGGACCGCTGACGGCACGGCTGCCACTCCGCTGATCCCGCTATCTGTATGCTTTTTTGCCCGGTTTCCGCAAACATCCCGCGACCGGAACAACAAAAAACTCCACTGTAAGGCACGATATCAGACCCTGCATGTTAACAGCTTTCCCGAATTCTGGCAGTCAGGAGTCGAGCGACCTGCTGCCGGAATCGTAAGAATTCGGGGCTGGCCGCAGGATTTGCCCCGAAGTCGCTGGATTTTTGTAGCGGAATTGCCCTTCATGCAGGCCCTTGGACTCTACCCATGAGTACGCCATATTTGTGAAATTTGACGGGCGATGCCGAACACGCTCAGATCCGGCCCCGAGGGCTGACATTTCCTCTGCCGGGGCCGACAACCGAATGGGGGCTGGTTTAGGTTCGTAGTCCCGCCTTGAGGCGGAATCGCGGGTGCATCGCTGTTTGTGCGCAGGTTGGTTCGGTTGATGACAACGGGATCACTATGGAATCGAGATTGACAATATCCAATCCTGCAACCCTTTCTCCGGGTTCTGGTTCATCGTAAAATCCATACGTGAAATTCCACAGCAGTCAAACGATATGGCGATCTTCAATTGAGTTGCCAGCGCATTCGGAAACGACAGGAACATGCCAATCAGGATCGCCGCTGAGCCGACTTTGACGAACGGCACCTTCGAGTCCATCGAAGCGAAGATCCGCCGGGATGCGGAAGGCACGACGTTTGGCGGCGACTTCGAGTGGCTCTGCAAATGGTTCCTCGAAAATGCTCCTCGGTATCGAGGCCAGTTCGACAAGATCAGGCTGTGGAAGGATTGGCCGGATCGGTGGGGCACCGATGCAGGAATCGACATCGTCGCGCGCACACGGACGGGCGAATTGTGGGCCATTCAGGCCAAGGCCGATCATCCCGACCGGGCGATCCCCAAACGAGAAATCGACTCGTTCCTGTCCGAATCCAACCGTCCGCAATTCGCGTATCGATTGCTCATGGCCACGACAGATGACATTGGAGCAACAGCTCGCCGGACGCTGCACGGCCAGGAGAAACCGGTTGGCCTTGTTCTACGTGGTCATTTCCTGACGGAAGAAGTTCAGTGGCCCGTGCAAATTGGAGGCACCGCCCCGCCGCTGGATCGATGGACCGCACGACCTCATCAGGCGACTGCGATCAAAGACGTCGTCAAAGGGTTCCGCGACCATGACCGCGGCCGACTCATCATGGCCTGCGGCACGGGAAAGACACTCACCGCACTTTGGATCGCTGAGCGGTTGCAGAGTTCTCTCACGCTGGTCCTCGTCCCATCGCTGTCGCTGGTGCAGCA
>JANOUN010000903.1:0-6350 GCA_031416875.1 Planctomycetota bacterium
TGGCGTTCAGCGACATCGCCAGCTGACAATTCAACTTTGTCGCGCTCCGCCGTGACCTGACTGCGAAGCCGTTCGAAGAATGACTGCACATCGCCACGCGCCTGTTCCAGTCGCGCTCGAGCGACATCGGCGGATGCGGCATCGCGGACCAGACTGGTGCGAGCTTCTTCGGTCACCAAGCGTTGTTCCAGAATTTCACTCTGTGTCTGATCAAGCTCTGCACGCAGACGATTGAGGCGTTGAGACCGTTCCTCAAGGCGTGCGACCAGATCGGCGAGCGATGCTTCCTGTTGTTTTGTGCGACGCTGCCGACTTTCCATATCACGCAGGATGGCTTCGCGTTCTTCCTGACTGCGCCGCTGCTGACGCTGAATCTCTGACAGCGCTGCGACTTTACTGCGTTCTGCGATCCGGGTTTCGCGTTCGATTGACCCTTCGCGTTCCATCAGCAACTGGCGAATATGTTCCATCTGTCGGAATCGCAGACGATGCAGTTCCAGAAATCGCAAACGCTCGCTTCGAAACATCTGCTGTTCGCGACGGAATTCCCGCAGTTCGACTTCCAGATCTTCTTTGGCACGTGTGAGGTGTTCAAATTGAAATCGATAGCGACGCTGCAGGTTGCTTTGTTCCGTGAGGATGCTCTGGCGTTTCTTTTCGATTTCTTCCCGCAGACGTTGCTGTTCGGTATCGACCTGCTGGCCGAACAGTTCACGCTGCTGCTGAAGATCTTCCCCCTGATGCTGCAGTTCCAGCAATTGTGTTTCGTGCGCCTGTTCCCATTCGCTCTTTTTCCGATTGAGCAGAACAATTTCACTGGCCAGTTCTTCGCGGGCTTTCTCAGCCAGACGACCACGTTCCGCCCTGAGTTCTTCGGCAATCGCCTGGAGTCGATCGGCATGTTCCTGCCTTTCGCGTTCGGCCTGAACACGCAGCCGATCACGTTCGGCATCGAGCATCATCCGTTCCTGACCGACCTTCATCCGTTCTTCGTCCAGTTCGGCGCGAACGGAGGATTTCAGGATGACGCGTTCTTCAGCCAGAGCACGCTGTGCCGCACGAATTTCGGCGGCGTGGCGCTGGATAAGTTCTTCCTGCTGCGAAATCCTGGCGAGCCTCTGTTCGAGGTCGGCCATCATCTCACGCTGCTCAGTGCGTTCGCGGGCGACCTGCGAGGCAAATTCCTGGGCACGCTGCTCAAAGGCGCAGCGGTCGGCTTCCAGTTGTTTTTCGTCGGAGGCCAGTTCTGATCGACGTTGCTGCAGTTCAGAAAACCGCTGCTGAAGGGATTCTGCGGCGGCGGAGGCCTGAAACAGGATTCGCAGTGCATCGGATTCATTGGCGATCGCTGAGGCATTCGCATCCAGCAGACTGGAGGTGATCGTACCGGAGGGACCAGGCGATAAAGCTGCTCCAGGCGATGCCGCAACGCTGCAGGACGGATCTGAACCTGTCAGATCAGCGGCAGCAGCAGAATTCTCCGGCATGTTCGGGACTCCTTTCCCAAACGAGACCTGTGGGCAACACCTGTAACGCGAGTCTTCAGCAACGAAACACAAACAGTGATTTCGCTGCCGCAACAGCATTGTTCAGACAACACTTCATTGAAGTCTACGCCAGCGCTTTATCGAGCATGTTGATGAAGTGTTGTTTCGCCGGCGCACCAACAACCTTGTCAACCATCTCACCGTTCTTGAAGAGCATCACTGTTGGAATACTGGTGATTCCAAAACCGGCGGCGGTCTGGTGATTGTCGTCTGTGTTCACTTTGCCAATCTTGACGCGACCCGCGTATTCGCCGGCCAGTTGTTCGACCGTTGGCATTAAATGACGGCAAGGGCCACACCATGGAGCCCAAAAATCCACCAGGACAGGTTCGGACGATTCCAGAACTTCGGACTTGAAATTCGCGTCAGTAAATTCATGCAGATTACCGGCCATTAACTTGTTCTCCTCTTATGATCTCAAGCGAAACGCAGTTGAGGGCGCTCCAGAAAGGTGTCGTCGGCACATCAGCCGTTGTCAATTCAGGAATGATGTTGGCGGCAAACCAGTTGCCGTCAAGTACCGCAGTTCGCCTGCGGTATCGAATGATCACGGGAAAATCTTTCCCGAACTCGCCATCTTCCTGTTCTGCGAATTATTGGCCAACCTCGAAACACTGTCAACGCGGCTGCGTTTTTGTAACGGGCGTCCGTGTTTTCGGAATTCCGGCAAAAACTGCCGCAGAGACAGTGTTCACGCATTTCATATGCAAACGACGTTCCCCGAATTGCAGGACCCGCAATCAGAGTGGCGGTTCGGCAGATCTCTTACGCGGCGGGGGTTTTGACGTTTTCAGTGGTGACTACCTGCATTGCCACTTTTTTTTGGAAGCCGCCCCAGCGACTGAAGATTCCCAGACGCCCTGTGCTCAGCAATATGAGCATCGAAGGAACCATGATCGGACGGATGACAAACGTATCCAGCAACACACCGACGGCCAGGGCCAGGCCCAGCTGGTCCATTCCCACGAGACTTCCTGCCATGAGTGAACAGAACGTACCAGCCATAATGATGCCGCAACTGGAAATGATGCTGCCCGTACGTTCGAGTGCCACGATAATCCCTTTCACAGGTCCGTGGATTTTTTGTTCTTCTTCGATCCGAGCCATCAGGAAGATGTTGTAATCTTCACCGACAGCGATCAGGATCGTGAACAGAAACATGGGCACTTTCCAGTCCAGGCCCGCAAACTCTGACGGGTTGGCAGCTGTCAGCCAGAATACCAGGTAAGTGAATCCCAGCGTGGCCAGATAACTGTAGAAGACCGTAAACATCAGATAGGCGCAGACACCGGGTCGCTTGAGCAGCAGGACCAGAATGACGTAGACACCGCCCATGACAAGGACATCAATGCGGAACTGATCAGAATCCGTGACATCTTTTAGATCGCTGATCTGTGGGATCGAACCGACAAAATACAGGTTTGCATCCTTCAGACCCTCGGGCAGATGGTCGTGGAGTCGATCGCGCAGGTTGCGGAAGTCGCTGATGCTGGTGCGCGAGAATGGATCATTCTTAAAAATCAGTTCGACACTCATGATCGAGCTGTCGGCGGAACTGACAAACTCCTTCCGCACAAACATCTTGTAGGCAGGCATCTCCCTGACACTTAATGCGCGCATTTCGCGCTGGCCTTTCGGAGCAGCCAGGGAACGAACGGCATACAGCCCCAGCGCGTCCTTTTGCCGGATGAGGTTGTCTGTGAACTGCTCAACAAGCTTCTCAGACTCTCCCTGAATCGGACTGAAGTCCATACCCTTGACCTGGATCAGCACCTTCAGCGGAGCCACTTCACCGGCAGGAAAATGTCGCTGCGCCGCCTGAGCCCCATACACACTGGATGCCGTGTCCGGCAGTTCTGACAGCAATCCGTAGCTCAGATTGCCAAAGAACAAGACGCCTGCCACCACGAATGGCAGCATCAGCACAATACTCAGCGACCATGCAGTCCAGGCCCGGCGTTCAATGACGTCTCCGATCCACTGCCAGCCCTGAGTCAGCAGATTGGCGCGCTGAATTCGTGATGTCAGATCGGTACTCGACAGAAACCCCGTGTCATTGCGAGACGTCGCGCGGGACGCACTTGGCCAGAAGGCGAAGCGACCCGCCAACCGCAAAATGGCGGGTGTCAGCGTCAGTGCCGCACACAGGCAGACGGTCAAGCCAAAAGAAATCGCGATCCCCGCTTCGCGAAATTTTCCGAACTCCGCAAAGACCATCATTCCGATGCCACACACAACCGTACCGGCACTTGCGGTGAGCGCGGCACCGACACGTTCCAGCGTACCGGATACGGCATCTTCGATTGTCAGTCCGCCGTCAAGTTCTTCGCGATAACGCGCCACCAGAAACAGGCAGTAATCGACCCCCGCTCCGTACACCAGCACGGTGACGTAAGTTTCGATCCCGGTGAAGAGCGTGATCCAGCCCGCCTGAGCCATCAGGATCAGAAGATTCATCGAAATGATCGTGGACACCGCCACAGTGATGAGCGGAATCATGGCCAGCGCCGGTGCGCGATAAATGACGATCAACAGTCCCACGACCAGGATCACCGTCCATTTTTCCGTCGATTTCGCACTGTTGCGTGATTC
The DNA here is from genome assembly GCA_031416875.1 of Planctomycetota bacterium. GTDB lineage: Bacteria > Planctomycetota > Planctomycetia > Planctomycetales > Planctomycetaceae > SXXK01. The sequence continues at coordinate 4,140 of JANOUN010000903.1, forward strand.
CTGGATCATGTCGCGACCAAATGTCGCCGTGCCGCTTAACGCGATCTCCATACCGGCTGGCAGCGAAGGCTCGTTCGTATCTGTCGGCGTATGTTTCAGTTTGTTGACAAAGGCTTCGACTTCATCGACGAGGTCCGTGTTTGACTGATCGAGAAACTCGGTCCGCAGAGATACGACAATTGACGTCGCCTGTTTGTTATCACTGATATACAACTCACCCACTCGTTTGTCTTCGAACGAGTCGATGCCCTGAGCGATGCGTGCTTTCGCTGCTGCCTCAGCCGCCACAGGGTCTTCCACATCTTCACTCAAGTCCTCTTCAGTTGGCAGTCCGGCAATCCGCCGGAGTTCGGGGATGACCCAACGCGACAGGAATTCGTAGTCTTCAGGGAGCAGGCCTTCACCTTGCTCCCTCCGCACGACAAGTACGATATTGCTTTGATCCAGGTCGTCGGGAAATGCTTCCTTGAATTTGGCTTCGGCGACTCGACTTGCAGCATCCTCCGGCAGAAAAGCAAACTCACCGTTCTGCGCGACTTCACTCAGATCGGGCGCAGCCCAGAGGCAAACCACCAGGAGTGCCGCCCAACCCAGCAGAATCAGCACGGCTTTGTGAGCGGCAAGATCGCCGAGACTTTTGAACAGCATGGAACAGCCTGAAAAATGCAGGGCAAAGAAAGGAGACAAGGCAGGCGGCGGCCAGCGATTACTGCGAGAATCCATCCCCCATCCAACTTCTCGCAGCAGGCAATTGCATCCCGCAGGATAGCACTAACTTGGCTTCAAACCCTGAAACGTATCGGGTTTATGCAAAATATTCAATCCGAAGGATACCGTAGAACTCTTCAATCTGTGTTAGAGGAACACATGAGGTCAGGTTGCGGAATTGCGGTGTTTTCGCGATACAGGGTAAACTTGAGGGGACAAGCCTGCGGACGCAGGTTTGCAACCATCGATAAAGCCTTCTGAGTTCGCTTCATTCCCGCTCCCAGGATGCTAGACTTGCCTTTTTCGTGGCGTCGAATAAAGTCGTGATTCGTGGTCCTCGAACAGTTTTCCTCCTATTCGGCGGCGTGCGCGTTTCCAGCAGCCGCGTCGAAAATCTGAAAGCCCAACTGACAATGGCCCCGTACTTTCCAGAAGTCGATAAAATTCAGTTCGAAGGCCCGCAGTCCAAAAACCCGCTCGCGTTTCGGCAGTACAACGCCACCGAAACTGTTGAAGGCCGATCGATGGATGAGTGGCTGCGATTTGCCGTGTGCTACTGGCATACCTTTCGAGGCAACGGTGCCGATCCTTTCGGCGCGCCAACGTTGAATCGACCCTGGGACGACGGTACGGATTCGCTGGACAACGCATTGCGTCGCGTGGACGTTGCGTTCGAATTCATGACGAAACTGGGCGTGCCCTACTATTGCTTCCATGATCGCGACGTGGCACCGGAAGGTTCGACGCTCCGCGCGAGCCACTCCAATCTGGATGCGGTTGCTCGCAAATTGAAGGAAGCCCAGAAGAGCAGCGGTATCAAATTGCTCTGGGGCACAGCCAACCTGTTTTCACACCCACGCTTTATGCACGGCGCAGCGACCAGTCCCAATGCGGATGTCTTTGCATATGCCGCGGCCCAGGTCAGAAAAGCAATCGAAGTCACTCATGATCTTGGAGGAGAAAACTACGTGTTCTGGGGCGGCCGCGAAGGCTACATGTGTTCCTATAATACCAACATGAAACGCGAACTGGATCATCTGGCTCGCTTCATGCACATGGCAAATGACTACGCGCAGTCGATTGGCTTCAAGGGCCAGTTCCTGTTTGAACCAAAACCCAAGGAGCCAACCAAGCATCAGTATGACTTCGACGCAGCGGCCTGCCTGAACTTCATTCGTCAATATGGACTGCTGGACGTCGTGAAGCTGAACATCGAAACGAACCATGCGACACTGGCTGGTCATTCGATGATGCACGAACTGGAATACGCATCGATTCAAGGCGTCCTGGGCAGCATCGACGCGAATACCGGCGATCTGCTGCTGGGCTGGGATACGGATCAGTTCCCAACCGACATTTATCTGACGACCCAGGTGATGCTGGTGATCATGAAACAGGGTGGCCTGGGTCCAGGTGGCACGAATTTTGACGCCAAAGTCCGTCGTGAGAGTATCGATCCAATCGACCTGTTCTATGCGCACATCGGCGGCATGGACGCATTTG
>JANOUN010000904.1:0-10700 GCA_031416875.1 Planctomycetota bacterium
GTTACGGACTCGCGCTGCGGGAGGCCGAACGGCTGAAGGAAATCCCGTGGGGCACAATGATTCTGGATGAAGCTCAGAACATCAAGAACAGCAACAGCAAGACGGCGGCTCAGATTCGTACGTTTCAGGCCGAATGGAAAATCGCACTCACCGGTACACCGATGGAAAATCATCTGGGGGAACTCTGGAGCATCTTCCACACCGTCGCACCGGGAGTCCTGGGTTCATGGGAACAGTTCCGCAAAAGATTTGCGGCTCCGATTGAAAAAGACCGCAACAGCGACCGCCGTGAAGCGCTGGCGCATGTGATTGCACCGTTTATTCTGCGACGATCCAAGGCGGAGGTTCTCAAAGATCTGCCGGAACGTACGGAAACAAATCTGATGGTGGATCTGTCCTCCGAGGAACGTATGCGCTACGACCAGATGCGACTGGCGGCGGTCAGCGAACTCGATCAGATCGGAGACGACAGTCTGTCGCACGATCAGCGGTTCAAGGTGCTGCAGATGCTGACTCGCATGAGGCAACTGGCGTGTCATATCGGGCTGGTTGATGACACCTGGAAGGGCTCGTCCGCGAAACTCGACGTCCTGATGGAACAACTTGAACAGCTGAAGGAACGCGGCAACCGACCGCTGATCTTCAGTCAGTTCACAACACATCTCGGTTTGATCCGTGAAGCCTGCGACAAGGCAGGGATTACCTATCAGTACCTTGATGGCCAGACCACACCGGCTCAGCGGCAGCAGCGCGTCGAAGCGTTTCAGAATGGAGAGAGCGATGCGTTCTTAATTTCGCTCAAGGCCGGTGGTACGGGGCTGAATCTTACGGCCGCAGACTACGTGATCCACATGGACCCGTGGTGGAATCCAGCCGTCGAAGACCAGGCGACAGACCGCGCCCACCGCATCGGCCAGACGCGCCCGGTCATGGTCTACCGCATTATCGCGCGAGGCACGATCGAGGAACAGATCCTGAAAATGCACGACGAAAAACGCGATCTCGTCGATGGTGTGCTGTCAGGTGCCGACGCAGCCGCAAAACTTTCCACAAGAGAACTGGCCGATCTGATCCGCCTCGGTGTCGATCCATCAGTCAGTACGTCCTGACGTTACTGTTCGCGAGGGCATGGCCGGGCACTTCCGCAGCGATCGCGTGATTCAAAGCCGCTCGTCCGACCGGCGGTTCGATCTGCCATGAGATCAGTGCCGTTCGGTGAGCTTGTTCAGAAACAACTTTGTGAATGTAGCGCGCTTCATTCCGCTGGCGTTCGATCAGCAGTGGGTCTGTCACGTTCAGCGATGACAGACTCTGGTTGATGACCCAGGCGTACGGCTCAATCTCTGCGCGACGCAGGTCTCGCTGCAACTGAGCCGCTTCATGAACCGGAGTGGCTTCCGGGAGTGTCACAATCAGCACACGCGTGAATTCAGGATCGCGCAATCGAGGCAGCAGGTTCTGCACGGCTTCGGGCATGCCGCTCGTTTGTCGGGTCACCTCGCGATGATACGCCAGCGCAGAATCCAGCAGCAGCACCGTGTGGCCGGTAGGAGCGGTGTCCAGCACCACAAACCGATTGGTACCCTCTGCGACGGCGTCGGCAAATGCCCGGAAGACGGCAATTTCTTCCGTGCAGGGTGAACGCAGATCTTCGGCCAGCAGAGCTTTTCCGGATTCATCGAGCCCAGCACCGGCGTTTTGCATGACTTCGTTGGAATAGCGCGCAGTTTCTGCGACGGGATCAATACGGCTGACGGTCAGATTGGCCATTGTCTGGCCCGCGACCGCAGCCGCGATATGAGCGGCAGGGTCGGTCGTCGACAAATGCACTTCGAAGCCGCGATCCGCCAAAGCCACCGCGACGGCAGCCGCGACCGTGGTCTTGCCGACGCCGCCTTTGCCCATTGCCAGAATCACGCCATGCCCCGGCGCGGCCAGGTCATCAATCATCGCGGCCAGGGACAATGGCAATTCCTTGTGCTTCAATTCGGGAGGGCGAAGCTCCTGCTGAGCGGCAGCAGATTGCTGAGCCTCCGCGCTGGACGCCCGGCCCAGATCTCTCAGAGCCGCAACACCGAGTACTCCACCAGCGGTCAAAGGGATCAATGTCCGCGGCAGTTCTTTCAGCACCTCCGGCATATCCGAAATCGCCTTTTCACCACAACGCTGCATCGCGACTGCAAACGGATCGCTCGCATCATGCGCCTGAAACACGGCATTGATCACAAGGTGCTGATTCCTGACTCCCAGAGCCTTCAATTCACCACTGGTACGAGCTGCTTCCCGAAACGCTGTGGCTTCCGCGCGCGTCACCATCACCAGCGTTGTCATCGTTGGGTCACCCAATGCATGAACGGTGTCCTGATACAGGGTTTGCTGAGTCTGCAATCCGGCCAGTGGCCCCAGACACGAAGTTCCGGTCGTGTTGGATTCCATAAATCCCGACCATGCTGACGGCAGCGTGAGTAGTCGTAAGGTGTGGCCGGTTGGGGCTGTATCAAAGATGACATGGTCAAACTGCGATGTCGCCGTTGCGTCTCCCAGCAGTCGGGAAAATTCATCGAACGCGGCAATCTCCAGTGTGCAGGAACCGGAGAACTGTTCTTCCATGCTCTTCACTGCGGCGGGCGGCAGGAGTGTCCGATAGGGGCCCACCATGCGTTCCCGATAGTCCGCGGCCGACTTTTCCGGATCCAGGTTCATCGCCGAAAGATTCGGGATTGACGGCACCGGAGTCGGATGATGCCCCAGCGGTGTCCCCAGCACTTCATCCAGATTGGATGCCGGGTCGGTCGATACCAGCAGGACTCGCTTGCCCGCGTCCGCCAGGCGAACCGCCGTGGCGCAGGCCACTGAGGTTTTACCGACGCCACCCTTGCCTGTGAAGAAAAGATTGCGAGTCGCGTGCCTGAGAAATTCCATGGACGAGTTCCTTTTGGGCGAGCGGCAGGGCGTGAGCCCTCCGAGCAAAAGTGATGTAGGTCCTGCCTGCCGGGCAGCAGTTTGAGTAGGTCCTGCCTGCCGGGCAGGACTTCGCGGCCAGCCGCGACCCTGTGTGCATGTGGTTGATCAATGTCGGCCAGTTTCCTGGTCGCACGTCGCGCAGCTTCGCCTTTCGGCGAAAGTCCTTTCCGGCAGAAAGGACCTGCGAGAACATTAGCAACATCCGGTCTGACCGCTGCAGCAGCCCTGATCCGCAATAGGCAGTGAGACAGGTTTCACCACCGCGCCGCCGACCCACATGTCGAGCATTTCCCGAGACGGATAAATCCCGCGACTCACCACTTGACCATTCACCGTCACGACCGGCAGGACGTCAGTGCCCTTCGCAGAAAGCAACGCATGGATCTCAGTGTTGTCAATGAACGCCTGTGGCTGCTGCGAAAGGTTATAACGCTGGACGGTATGACCGGCCGTCCTGAGAGCATCCAGATCGGCAGCGAATCGAGGCAGCACCGGATCCACTGTCGGTCCGCAAATTCCAGTCGAGCAACACATGGGTTTGTCGTAAATCTGAATTGTTTTCATGGTCGAATTCTTTTGTAGAGGTTCCAGCGAAATGACACCTGGTGAGCGAGTTGTGTGCTCCAGCGGCACACTGTGCGAACCTGCAGTCGCAAAGACTCGCACGCTGGCAGCATAAGCGTTCGCGTCGAAGTCCCGCAACTCCTGGACCAGTCCGTCATGAACAGACACCGTCGTTACGACGTGTCCAGTTTCCCTCAATCACCTGTCGAGAATGATCCAACGTCCAGTGGCGAGAAGTTGTCTTGTCTGGAGATTCAAGTTCAATGATCGCTGTGTGAGACATGCATAATAACCCGCAGTATGTTGTTTTCACACTTGAGGATTCTCTTTATGTCTTTCGTACGTCCACATCGATTGCAGGCAGGCTTTACGCTGATCGAATTGCTGGTGGTGATTTCCATCATTGCCATCCTGATGGGACTTCTGCTTCCCGCTGTACAGCAGGCGCGAGAAGCCGCACGTCGCACGCAGTGTCAGAACAATCTGAAGCAACTGGGACTGGCGCTGGCGAATTATCATGATGTGCACAGCGTTCTGCCTCCTGCGCTGATCAATTCCGGACGATTTGACAGCTTTCCGTTTTACAGTCAGGGCAATAAAGTCCTCAATACAACTGGCTGGACCTTGTTGCTGCCATTTCTGGATCAGGGGAATGCGTGGCAGAAATACGATTTCAATCAATGCTCCTCTGGTTCGTCTCCACTGGCAATGCCGGTGGCGGGGAACGATGCGGCGAATGTCAGCGTCACTCAACTGGCCGTGCCGGTTCTGGGATGTCCATCGGACTCCAGTGCAGGCGAGCAATCCACGCATATGCCCGGTTCAGATGACATCTACTCCCGCACCAATGCGCGACGCAGCAGCTATCTGTTTGCGACGGGACGATTTACTGACTGGGATGTGACCTGGCCGGAAACCGGATACGACATTCGCCGGGGAATGTTTGGAAACAACGGCGCAGCTCATATGGCTGACTTGCGCGACGGAGCGTCAAACACCATCGCGGTGGGGGAATCTCACGGCGGCACACGCCGGAAGATCAGCGTTAATTTCGGCCCGTGGGGTCTGACTGGCACACACACGTGTTGTCATGGGCGCGTCTTCAGTGATAGCCCGACATCCGTTGATCCGGTGCATTTTGTGGACGCCCGCTGGGCTCTGAATGCTGCCTGGGACCAATCGGGACGCAGCTATGCGTGGGTCTTCAACAGCAGTCATCATGGTGGCGGCGAATTTCTGCTGGGCGACGGTTCTGTGCGGTTCCTCAGCGACGTGATGGACTACCGTGTGTTTTGCCTGCTCAACTACATTCAGGATGGGGAGGTCACGGGGGAATTCTAAAGGCCACAGACGCCGCGCTGACTTGTTAAGCCAAGTGCCGGCGTTCGAGATGCTCTCTTGTCAGACCCTGCAAAAACGTGATGTCGGAGAGTTCCAGAATCCTTTTTCAACCAATCCGGGACAGTCGAATCAGTCAGGTTTCCCAAGTTACCGAGGAACAGAAATCCATGTCAAAACGAACAGTCTCATTCTGCATTGCTGCAGTCATTGTCGTGGTCGTTGTCCTTGTCTCTGGCAAGGCGTTGAATCCTGGTGCAGCCGTAAGTGGCAGCGTCTTCCTTGACGGGCAGCCTCTGACGGAAGCGGACTTGTTCCTCGTCGGAAACGAAGCGTCCAACGGGACCACACGCAGCTTCAGTCGCACCGATTCAGCAGGTCGTTTTCAAATTGTGAATGATCTGCCACCGGGAGAATACCGAGTTGTTGTGAGACGACTGATTGGCGAGTCGCCCGAATTCTATTTGCTGATGACACACGGTGATTTCACGGTGGATTTGGCTCAACAGGAAGCCCGGATTTCCGCGATGGGCGATACTGCAAATCGGCAGGAACTGAGTCCACAGACGGGCTCCGACGCTTCGGGGACAACGGCCCTGCGGCAACTGCCTGGAATCTACAGTTCTCCGGAGCAGACTGTACTTCGCCTCCAGATCCCGAAATCCGGTGTCGCATCCGTCGATCTGCATTTGTCGATCTCACGCGGATGAAAGTGAGAGCACTAGTCTTCCACGGGAATCGCAATGATCAGTCCGGCCTTGCGATCATGGGTGCTCTTGCGATCGGGCATGTGGCATTTCAGGCAATGGCTGCTGAGCGTGATCGGGGCCGCTCGACGGTAAAGTCCGTTCTCAGACTGCTCGTGAAACGGCTCTCCCGACTTCAGCGCTTTGACGGCTTCGGTCTCGAAAGTGTCCTGCGGCAGGTGGTCGGTGTTCATCGCCAGCCCTTCCACTGCCAGCCAGCGGAGCGTGACATTCTGCTCCGCTTCAAGTTCTTTGAAAACGTCTCCCATGATGGCAGCGGGAATCGGCAGTCCTTCGTCTTCGCGGTAATAGCGGTCGTGAATCACCTGTAATGTCGCGTGAATGGACGTGTGCAGGATTTCGGCCTGACGTCGAGCCTGCTTCGCTGCCGTACGTGGAATTGTGACCGATCCCTTTTCAACACCCTCGGCGGGCGACGCTTCGTCAGCAGGGACAAAGCCGCTCAGGCCTCCGGCGAGAATCGTGCCGGCAAGCATCAGCACGCTGAGTCGGTCGCAGCGAAGAGATTTCATATCGGGCTTTCAGATGGCAAATACCCAGAATACTAAAATCAGCAGCGAAGGCCCGCAGCCGATCACTGAATGGCATTCGTTCAGGTTCGTCGTCCCGCCTTCAGGCGGAATCGATGCCGGAGTGGCAAACAAACTCCGGCTAAAGCCGGGACTACGAACGAGTTGCTCTTCTGAACCAAACATTATTGGGCGATCGTTACTTGTCCGCAGATTCAGCGACGATCGGAATGCTGATGACCAGTCCGGTAAACTTCGGCACTTTGGACGGCTGGTTGAAGAATCCCGCATGGCAGCTGAGACATCCGCCGGTCATCGGAACCGCACTTGCGCGACGGTAGAAACCATCTTCGATCACTTCGATCTCTGTCTCGCCTGCGACAATGTCTCTGGCGGCCCGCTTTTCGAAATCGGTCTGCGGCTCGTGATTGATGCTCATGGCTTTCAGGTTCACAGAGATCCAGTTCGCTTTGGATCCCGTCTGATCTGCCATCGCCGAGAACACGTCTTCCATCGCTCGCGCCGGGATGACCGCGCGGTCGGCATGGAAATAGCGATCGTGCATCACGTCGAGCGTCGTTGTATAAATGTCATGCATCACCTTCGCACGGTCGCGGGCAACCGCAATCGGCACACGCAGCGCATCGTGGTCCTGTGCATCCGAAGCTGGTGCATCCGCTGTCGCAGCGCTGACGTCGTCTGAAACCTTGACTGGTTCGTCCGTTGCGCTGGCAATCAGAATTCCCCCTGCACATGCAGCAACAGCCGTACAGACTGCGACTTGCAGACAAAAAGTCGATATGGATTGCATCGTGTTTTCTCCCGTAACTCAAACGTCACACAAAGGAATGAGCTTGCTCTCCGAACGCAATAACTGCCCCATCGTCACTCGTGCGAATGCTGCTTCAGTAGCCGCGTAGGCCTTATCCAGTTCCTGGTGCAGCGGACAAAGACTTGTGTGGGACGGCAAACCCAGCGGACAGTGACGGATGCGTTCCAGCGGAGCGACCGCATTGACAACGTCCAGGATCGAGATCTCATCCGGTGCCCGAGCCAGCATGTAGCCACCGCCCGGCCCCGATCGCGAACGAACCAGCTCCGCTCGGACTAAACCCTGCAGAACCTTGTGCAGATAGCGCCGAGGTATCTTGGTCTGTTCGCACAACAAATCAGCGGACTCAGCCTCACCCGCATCGCCAGCAAGGCATGCTACCGTACGGAGCGCATATTCAGCAGTTTTCGACAACATAACAGTTCCTCTTCAAGAGAATCGTCGAATACTACACCTTTGCATGAAGAATTCAATCGATAACCTTATTAGAGTGGATAAAAACGCGATTGTTTGTGTTAACCAGCGTCAAAGGAGTCCATCATGCGAGTTTTTGGCATCCTGAATTTCGCAATTGCGGCATTACCATTTCTGCTGGCAGGCAGTCTTTGTGCGGATGACGAGTTCGAAAGTGCACCAGTTCTGTACAGCCAGAGTACACCAGACAACCGCATCTCCAGGCTTCAGCAGCGGCTTGATCAAGGCGAGCTGACTCTCACCCATGAAGGTGAGAAGAGCTATCTGCCGTCGCTGTTGAAGGCACTTGATATTCCCGTTGAGTCTCAGATGCTGGTCTTTTCAAAAACCAGCCTGCAGATGCGCCGCATTTCACCGCGGACGCCGCGGGCGATTTACTTCAACGATGATGTTTACGTGGGCTTCTGTCAGTCAGGCGAGGTTCTCGAAATCTCCGCCGTGGATGCTCAGCTCGGAACAGTTTTTTATACGCTGAATCAGGAGGAAAATGAAAAACCTCGGTTTCAGCGGCGGAATGACAACTGTCTGGTCTGTCACAGTTCTTCTCGCACGGAAGGCGTGCCGGGGCATCTCGTGCGTTCTTTGTATGTTGATGCCAGCGGCCAGCCAATGCTGTCAGCCGGAAGCCGGATGGTCGATCACACGACTCCTGTCGATCAGCGTTGGGGCGGTTGGTACGTTACCGGCACGCACGGATCGCAGAAGCATCTGGGAAATCTGATCGTTCGTGGACGTGACGTGGAAGAGCCTGTCGACAATTCCGCCGGGCAGAACGTCACGGAACTTAAAGATCGCCTGAATGTCGATCAGTACGTGACGCCACACAGCGACATTGTTGCGCTCATGGTGCTGGAGCATCAGGTTTTGGTACACAACCGCCTTGTGAAAGCCAGCTTTGATACGCGGCAAGCGCAGGATTACGACGTCATGATGAATCGAATGCTGAAGAATCCTGACGGGACACGGCTGGAGAGTACGACTCGCCGCATCAAGAGTACGGGCGACCGCCTTGTCGAGGCCCTGTTGCTGGTCAACGAAGCAAAACTGACCGAGCCCATCATAGGCACTTCGGGCTATGCGGAACAATTTGCCGCTGTCGGCCCCCGCGATCCACAGGGGCGATCACTGCGTGATCTGGATCTCACCACACGACTTTTCAAATATCCCTGCAGCTATCTGATCTATTCAGACGCCTTCGACGGACTTCCGGTTGAGTCCCGCGATTACGTCTGGCAGAGGTTGTTCGACATTCTTTCAGGCCAGGATCCATCCGAAAAATTCGCACACCTTTCGCACGATGACCGGCAGGCAATTCTCGACATTCTGCGGACCACAAAGACCAACCTGCCGGACTATTACACAAACACATCAGCGGCGATCACCGCAATCCCCTGAAACCCGGGCTTCGCCCTCACCCCATGCGCTGATGCAATTGAACTTTGTGATTTGCTTGTGTCGCCTCTCGTGATTCTCCACGCGGGCACAAGTGGCGTGTAGCCGGATTCGCAAGAATTCGGAGGTGTGCAAGTGGCGTGTAGCCGGATTCGCAAGAATTCGGAGGTGTGCATTATTCATGGCCGAATTCTGACGAATCCAGCGACGACAAAACATCTCAATCAGACTCGCGCGGAGTAGAGTATGGCGAGCGGCAGAGAATTCCTTCCCTGTTCCGTAGCTGAATTCGCAAGGATTCAGAGCCTCCCTGAATTCTTGCGAATTCAGCTACGGTAAATTCTTTTCGGTCGCTCGCCCAAGCCGGTGCCCGCGATGTTGCATGGCTTCAGACGCAACTGAAATCTGAGTGACCCAGACATCGCGCGCATTCTCCATTGATAGACACCTCTGAGGGAACGGATACACTCATCCCTTCGCCAATCGCCAGGGAAACCTGCATGCAATATTCCGCTCACTTTTTTAGGGGTACGTCGCATGTCACGCAACATCTATGCATTGCTGGTTGGCATCAATGACTATTCTCCCACCGTTGGCAAGTTGACCGGCTGCGTCAACGACGTCGATCATTTCCACGGCTACCTCACCGACAACTTCGACAAGTCACGGCTGCGGATCGAAGTTCTCAAAGATGCAGACGCCACGCGGCCCAACATGATCAAGCAGTTCCGCTCGCACCTTGGCAAGGCCAAAGCGGACGATGTTGTCGTTTTCCAGTATTGCGGCCATGGCGCTCGGTGGAAATCGGCAAAGGCGTTTGAGCAGTTCTATCCCGATCGCATGGACGAAGGACTTGTTTGTTACGACAGCCGTGAACCCGGCGGATTTGATCTGGCTGACAAGGAGCTGGCCGTGCTCCTTGCTGAGCTGGCAAAGAGCGAGCCTCACATCGCTGTGATCCTGGACAGTTGCCATTCCGGCTCGGCCACACGCAGTGCCGATGATTTCAGTCAGGGCAAGTGTCGGCAGACTCATGAAGTCCTTGAAGAACGACCGCTGGACAGCTATGTCGATGGCTATTACTCCGCTCTGCAAAAAAGCGGCGAGCGGCTTGAAATTCCGCCCAGCCAGCACATCCTTCTGGCCGCCTGTCAGCGAATTCAAAAAGCCTGGGAAGGCAAAGACCACAGTGGCGTTTTCACCAGCACGCTGCTGGACGTTCTGAAGAGATCCAGGTCTGATCTTGCCTATGCGGATCTGTTCGTGCGTTGTCGCGCGGCTGTGCGCGAACGGGCTGACAATCAGGATCCTCAGTTTGAGACGTACCGGGGTTTCAATGCCTACAGTGGATTTCTTGGCAGTGAACTGACTCGGAAGGGTCGCCGTTACAGCGTCTATTTTGCCGATGGTGCCTGGAAAGTGGACTGTGGAGCCGTGCATGGCTTGCCCAGCGATCCTGACAAAAGCACAGAACTGGCACTTTACCGCGAATCGAGCCCCACTCGTCTGGCCGGACATGCCACGACGACTCAGGTGGGGCCACAAAAGAGCGAACTGGAATTGCTGGATCTGAAATCTAATGATGCGACTCGCTACGTCGCCGAAATCACCAGCCTCCCCGTCCCGCCAATGCCTGTCTTTCTGGAAGGTGAAGCAAAGGGAATCGCATCTCTGCAGACGGCACTTGCCGAATCAGACGATCAATCGATTGGCATCTCGTTGCTGACCGAGTCGGCGGCAGGCACAACGTATGCGCTGAATGCCGCGACCGATGGCCTTCAGCTGAATTGGCAGGAAACCGGCAAGCTGATTCAGGGGACGAAAAGTTCTTCCAAAGCTGCAACGGACTACATGTTCGGA
>JANOUN010000905.1:0-4052 GCA_031416875.1 Planctomycetota bacterium
TATCGGCGGAGCGACCGTACCAACTGCCATCCAGCCACTGCTCGCCCAGCTGGCCGATCGTGGCGGACCGACGTTGACTCATGCTTTGCTGGCCGGCAGCCTCGCGATTGACAGTGGCAACAATGTTCTGGCGGTTGATGTCACGAATTCCAACGCCGCGCTGACGACCGATCAACGCGGATCGATCTTTTCGAGGATACTCAATGGCACGGTCGATATGGGGACCTATGAACTCTTCACGGGTGCACTCGTTGTCAGCACGACCAAAGATGAATTGGACAACGATTTCGGAGTCATTGATCTTTCGCTCCGCGAAGCAATCGCATTGGCGAATGGAAGCCCCGGAGCAGATACGATTACGTTTGACGCCGTGCGCACGAACGGGAAGACCATCAGTCTGTTGCTGGGGCAACTGACAATTACCGACACCGTCACGATTGGCGCGGACGTAACAATGAATGTCCTCATTGACGCACAGCAATTGTCGCGAGTCTTTGATATCACCGGCACCGCTGGCGACGTAACTCTGAATAGGCTCGCACTGGGTAACAGCAAGACCACCGGTAACAATGCCAGCCTTAGTGATTCAACGTTCAGTGGCGGTGCTGTGCGGTTTGTATCTGCTGGGACCCTGACGATTAACGAGTGCTCGTTCAATCACAGTTCAACGACCGGCAACATGGCCAGCGGCGGTGCTATCTTTGCAGCCTCTGGTGCGGTGACGGTGAACCTGAGCAGGATCAGTCAAAATTCAACGACCGGCACTTCAGCTCGCGGCGGTGCCATCTCCACAGTCTCCGGTGCGGTGACGGTGAACCAGAGTACATTTTACCTTAACTCGACGGCTGGTGGCGATGCGACGGGCGGAGTGATTTACTCTGATTCAGGTCTCGTGACAGTGCGTCGGAGTGCCATTTCCGAAAACTCGACCACAGGCAGCTCTGCACATGGAGGAGTTATCGCGATCGGTGCCGGCGCGTTGAATATCAGTGGCAGCACGATCTCCGGAAACTCGACCACTGGTCTGTCGGCAGACGGAGGGGCGATATTTTCGTCCAGCGGTACGGTGACGGTCAGCCAGAGTACGATCTCAGGGAATTCCACGGCGGCAGCAGGTTCCCAGGGTGGAGCCGTGCATGCTGGCAGTGGCCCGGTCATTCTCAGTCAGAGCACGCTGACAGCGAACAAGGCGACTCAGAGTGCTGGTGGTGGTCTCTACAGCGATTCCGCCCCGATCACGATTCAGAACAGCATCATCGCAGGCAATTCCGATGACGGCACGGCTCCGGATGTTCGCAAATCTCCTTCAGACTCGATCATGGTCTCGCACAGTCTGATCGGCAACAACACCGGCTCCGCGTTACCGGCGACAGGCACTGTGACTCCGGGCATCAATGGCAATTTTATCGGTGGAGCTGGCGCAAGTGCCATCAATCCACTGCTGAGCCCGCTTCAATATAACGGCGGCCCGGATCAAAACACCCGCGGCGCCATATTAACACATGCCCTGCTGTCTGGCAGTCTCGCGATCAATCGTGGCAGCAATGCATTGGCGGTTGATGTGACGAGCGGCAATACGATCCTGACGAATGACCAGCGCGGAGCCTCATTCGATCGCATCCTGGATTCGACCGTCGATATGGGAGCCCTGGAAGGAAAATTCATAGTTGTCAGCACGACAGTCGATGAACTGGACAGCGATTTTAGTCCGGGCGACCTGTCGCTTCGCGAAGCGATCATGCTTTCAAATGCCAGCGGCGATCCGGCTGTGGGCATTACCTTTGCCGCGGCGACCAACGGGACACCATTCAACCTGACTCTTGGACAACTAACGATCGATGCCAATGTCGCGATCTTTGGTAATGGTGCGGCCAACACGATTATCGATGCTCAGTCGAACTCGCGAATCTTTGATATCGTAACGTACGGCGTGAACGTCTCGCTCAACAGTCTGACGATGAGGAATGGACGAACCTTCGGCACGAATGTCCCCAGCACCGGCAATACTTTCAGCGGCGGCGCGATCCGCTCGTTGGGTATCCTGACAATCAATCAATGCACACTGACAGGAAACTCAACCACCGGGTTTGATGCTCAAGGAGGAGCGATTTACAACAGCGGCCAACTGTTCGTGAATCAGAGTACGCTGTCAGCAAACACAACTTCGGGAAACAATTCACACGGTGGTGCCATCTACTCGGCCAGCGGCTTCCTGACGGTGACCGACACAACGCTCTCCGGGAATTCGACGACTGGAACTGGTGCGTCTGGCGGAGCCATCTACGTCCTGCGGGACGGAGCAACGATCAATCGCAGCACGATCTCGGGAAACACAGCCAGCCAGGGCGGCGGCGGAGTTTTCTTTGCCGGCCCGAACGTCAACAGCTTAAATCACCTTACCGTGCAACAGAGTACGATTTCCGGCAACTCAAGTCTCGGCACCACTGCCCCTGGCGGTGGCGGTGGAATTGCTGGACAATTTGGCGTGCTGTACCTGGTCCAAAGTACGGTGACGGCGAACGTGTCGAACCATCCGAATGGTGGCGGCGGAATCTACCTGGACTCATCCACCGCGGCCATTCGAAACAGCATCATTGCCGCTAATATTGCGTCAGAACTCGGTCCTGACATCCGGCAGTCTCCGGATCAGAGCTACCAATTCCTGATTCGAAACAGCCTCGTCGGGCGCCACAATGGCTTGCGGGCATCTCTGGGGCAAGTGCCCGATATCGACGGAAACTACATCGGCGGGGACACACCCGCGACTGCCATTAACCCGCTGCTCGGCCCACTCGCAAACAATGGTGGCCCCACTCAGACTCATGCTCTGCAGCTCGGCAGTTTTGCCATTGATCACGGCTTGAATTCCTGGGCCGTCGATCCGACGCAGCCAGGTTCTCAGCCGTTCACTTCTGACCAGCGCGGTCAGCCATTCACGCGGATTCTGGACGGCGACGGAAAGGGTGCAGCCGTCGTCGATATCGGAGCGTTTGAATCGATCGGTGTGAGGCTGTTGTCGCCAAATCCGAACTCCTTCACCTCGCGACCGACGCTGCAGTGGAGTCCCGTGGCGGGGGCGACGTCGTACAACATTCACGTCAACAATCAGAGCACGGGCGTGGCCCCCTATTACACGGCAACATCAACCGGCACATCGCACACCGTCAACGCGGATTTTGGCATCGGAGAATATCGCGTCTGGATTCAGCCGGTCTTTTCCACTGGCGCCGGTAACTGGAGCGCGCCCCGAGATATCACTATTCTCACGAGCGCAGAGTGGCAGCCGATGTCACGCGTGCAGCTCGTCTCCCGGCCAACCTTTGTATGGAAGACGCTGCCTGGTGCCGTGAAGTATGACCTGTGGATTGACAATTTCTCGACCGGGCAACGGCAGCTCGTTCGCCAGGACGTGACCGGCACCAGCTACACGCCTTCCATCGATTTTCCGATGGGTCTCTATCGCGCCTGGGTTCGCGGCATTGACGCTGCTGGAATTCATGCTGCATGGTCCGTTCTTCAGGAAGCGCTGGTCGTGCCGAAAGTGATTCCAATCGGCCCGCTGAGTGGCACCTTCGATCGCACGCCGACGTTTTCGTGGAATCCCGTCACAGGTGCCGCCAGCTATGAACTCTACGTGAAGAATCAAACCACCGGGGCGATGGTGATCAACGGCCAGTCGGTCATGGCGACGAATTTCACACCTGCGTCAAACTTGACCGATGGCCCGTACCGCTGGTGGACGTTGGCAGTCAGTCCGGCCAACATCGGCCCGATCAAGAGTGGCGGATCAACGACGACAGACATCTACGTCGGCGGACGCCCGACGATCATCGCTCCCGTGGCAAATTCGTCCACATCCGACAGAACACCGACGTTCACATGGCGTCCTGTTGACGGAGCCGCCAGCTATCAACTGACGGTGAACCGAACTACTGCGCCCCAGATCAATGTCATCTCTCAAACTGGCCTGACATCAACCACTTTCACCCCCACAACAAACCTGTCTGCGGGCAACTATCGAGCCTGGGTGCGCGCGGTCAGTACGACCGGCG
>JANOUN010000906.1:0-1502 GCA_031416875.1 Planctomycetota bacterium
TCCCGCTGCACGTCGAATCATTACTTCGGTCAATGTGACGTCGTCGATCAACTGCGTGGCGAATGGCTGACCATGCTGCGAAACGAAGGGGCGATACTGTCCGCAGCTCAATGGAATTCACTCGTCGGCTGGACGTTGAGCGGTCGGCTGGAATTGACGGAACCGATCGATGACCGCAAACAACTGGATGCGACCGAGGTTCCGGACAGTGTGTGGGAACAAATTGCGGCGACACTCAAGCAGCGTTGGCTGCGGACGGAAGACAGAGATCAAAAGCGAGCGTTCAGTGAAGCGCTGGTGACGGTTTACTCCAGTCGATTCCGTGAATCGCAACTGTTGCCGTTCCTGCGTGAGCGCATCGCTGCCGCTGTTGACAGCGACAAACCTGCCTACACGGCGGTCTTGTTCGAACCCCTGCTCACGACCGCATGGTCGAATGAAATTGAAACGGAAGCTTTTGCTGTGATGCAACAGTTGAGCCCGGCTGTGGATGCGTCGGAACAGCTGACGGTAGAATTGCCTGCCCTGTATCGCCTGGTGGATGCGATGCTCTCGAACCGCATTGCGGCCGGCGAAAAATTGCTGCATGATCAGGGCGAACTGGACAAGTTGACGCGCAAAGAGCTAGCGGAAAGGAAAGCCGAGATCCGGAAGACAGCTCGCACGGAACTCGTTGCACGGCTGGCCGAATCTGCCCGTGCATCTGATGGGCCAATGGCGGCGTGGTATCGCATCGAACAGATCTGGCTCGATGTCCAACTGGGGCAAAACCTGGTCGAGGCCGAAGCAGCGTGCTGGCAGATTCTGGGCGACGCACCGCCGAAGCGGAACGGCGAGAACTCCGCTGACGAAGCTGAAGCTGATCCAGCGACCGAAGATGAAGAATTGTCGGCGTCAGAGCAGGCAAGACAATTCTTCGAAATGCAGTTGCAGCGCCGCGCGTTTGCGACCGTGATGAATCTGGCCGTGCGATCGAAGGCCCTTGCGGAAAGTGTCGAGCGACTGCTGACGTACGTCGATGCCGGGATTGCGAACGGTGGCGATACAGCCAGCCCGTGGCGACAGATCAAATTCCGGTTGCTCATTGCGCTCGATCGAGCGGACGACCTGGAACGCGAACAGCGAGAATGGATTCGCGTCGATGTTTCCACCGCGTCCTGGCGACAAATGCTGGCGAGGCTGCTGGCTGAACGTGGCAAGCTGGACGAAGCCATCTCGTTGTTTGAAGCGTGTGAAAAGGACAAACTGCTGACGGCCGCGGATTATCGCCTGTTGTCCGACTGGTATCTCGTATCCAATCGCCGTGTCGATTATGAACGCAGCCGTATCGAATCCTTCAAACAAATGCCCGAAAATACGTTGCAGCAAATGCTGTATCAGACTCAAAACCGCTGGTCACGATCTGATATTCCGCTGCCGAGCGAACTGAATGAGGATACGCTGTTCGCACTCCGAGCCCTGTTCGAGAAATCGGCTTCTCCGGAAAACTACTTCTACCATGT
>JANOUN010000907.1:0-3001 GCA_031416875.1 Planctomycetota bacterium
GCCAAGACACCCAAGAACACCAGCGCTTCAAAGAAGACCGTCGAAGCGCTCATGCACGACGAAGCCAAGCGCAAGAACATCCCCACGGCTGAATACCAGTCCGTCTTGCAAAAGGCAGAACAAGACCCGGTCCGTGTCGCCTATAAGCGCGAAGCATCTGGGCTCGAAGAGGAAAAGGCACGACGCAACCGCGATCTGGACCCACAGCTCGTCTGGCGTGGCAAGGATGAGCAAGATTGGTCGGATCTCGTCGTCCAGGCCCCGCCGCTCTACATCCAGGAAAAAGTTCACCCCAAGGCTTTGATCGACGACCTCCTGCGTGAATCGCGTGAGCACCCCTCTCCCGCTGGGAGAGGGGCCGGGGGTGAGGATGTCTGGCAACCAGACTTGTTCGCGGACTTTAACGGCATTCCCAAGGGCGTGGACAAGACGGAGTTCTACCAGCACGACCAAAACTGGTCGAACCGCATGATCCTTGGCGACTCGCTACAAGTCATGGCCAGCCTGGCCGAGCGCGAGGGCCTACGCGGCAAGGTGCAATGCATCTACTTTGATCCACCCTACGGCATTAAATTCAACAGCAACTTCCAGTGGTCAACGACCAGCAACAAAGTGACGGATGGTAAGGTTGATCAAATTACACGCGAGCCGGAACAAATCAAAGCTTTCCGAGACACCTGGCGGGATGGCATCCATAGCTACCTCACCTACCTGCGTGACCGGCTCACCGTCGCCCGCGATCTCCTCACCGATTCTGGCTCTATCTTCGTACAGATCGGCGATGAAAATGTCCACCGTGTCCGCGCGGTAATGGAGGAAGTCTTTGGGGACGAAAATTTTGTGTCATTGATAACGTTCAAGAAGAGTAGTTCTGCCACTGATCGGCATCTTGCATCCACAAGTGACTATTTGGTTTGGTTCGCTAAAAACTCTGATCAATTGAAATACCGACCTGTTAAAAATCTCCGTGCTCTCGGTGGAGACGGTGCAGACGCATATAGGCTTCACGAGTTTTTGCCCGGTCACTGGAGGACGTTGTCTTCCGAGGAATTGCAACAAGCCATCAAAGTCCCAGAGCAATTTCGTATCTTCCGACTTCAAATCCTGAGCAGTCAGCGCCAAGGCAGGGACACCAGCTCCACTGGCGTGATGTCGTTCCCAGTCGAGTTTCAAGGATTGACATTTAGGCCGTCAGGCGGACGTGGGTGGACAACCACGAAGAGCGGAATCGATAGATTGGTGCGAGCGGATCGCATTGGGCGATCGGGAGCCGCAATAAACTACAAAAGGTATTTGGCCGATGCGCCTTCATTCCCTCTCTACAATATTTGGGACGATACCCAGTCCGGGTCCGGAATGGAGAAAACGTATGTTGTGCAAACCACGACAAAGGTTATCGAACGCTGCATTCTCATGGCCACCGACCCCGGCGATCTCGTGCTCGACCCAACCTGCGGTTCGGGAACCACGGCGACAGTGGCCGAGCAATGGGGCCGCCGCTGGATCACGATAGACACCTCGCGCGTGGCGCTGGCGTTGGCCCGTGCCCGCATCATGGGCGCGCGTTATCCATACTACCTGCTGGCCGATTCGCGTGAAGGGCAGCTCAAGGAAGCTGAGGTCACCCGCACCGCGCTTTCTTCCCAGCCGGTACGCGGGAACATCCGCCACGGCTTCGTCTATGAGCGCGTCCAGCACATCACGCTTAAATCCATCGCCAACAACGCGGAGATTGATGTCATCTGGGACAAATGGGAGCAGCGGCTTGCGCCCCTGCGTGGTCAGTTGTCAGTGGCCAGTGGTCAGAAGAAAAACTTGGAAGAGTGGGAGATTCCAAGAGACCGTCCCGCAAACTGGCCACCAGCCACTCAGCCACTATTCACTGAATTCTGGCAAGCCCGCATTGCCCGGCAGCAGGAGATCGACAAGTCCATCGCAGCCAAGGCCGAGTTTGAATATCTCTACGACAAGCCCTACCCCGATAACAAGAAGGCCCGCGTGGCCGGGCCGTTCACGGTAGAAAGCCTCTCGCCACACCGTGTGCTGGGCGTGGATGAAAACGACGAATTGATCGACAAGCTGAAGGAACGCAGCCCGGAGTACGGTGCGAAGCAAAGCTTTGCCCAAATGATTCTCGAAAACCTCAAGACCGCCGGTGTGCAGCAGGCGCACAAGGAAGGTCGCATCACCTTTACCTCGCTGACTCCCTGGCCAGGCGATCTGGTCTGTGCCGTTGGAACAGTGGCCAGTGAGCAGTGGTCAGTGGTCAGCGAACAGAAAGAATCTTTACCGGCCATGGGTCACAAGCCACTAACCACTGATTCCCGCACGGAATTCCGTGCGGGAATCTTCATTGGGCCGGAGTTTGGCACTGTCACTCGCCCCGACTTGGTCGCTGCCGCCCGCGAGGCGGGCGATGCCGACTTCGATGTGTTAATCGCGTGCGCCTTCAACTATGACGCCCACTCTACAGAATTCAGCAAACTCGGCCGCATCCCGGTGCTCAAGGCACGGATGAACGCCGACCTGCACATGGCTGACGACTTGAAGAACACCGGCAAAGGTAATCTCTTCGTCATCTTCGGTGAGCCGGACATCGACATCCTCAAAGAAAAAGATGGCAAGGTGAGGGTCAAGGTCAACGGCGTGGATGTGTTCAAACCTCAGACCGGCGAAGTCATCAGCGACGGCGCCGACGGCATCGCCTGCTGGTTCATCGATACCGACTACAACGAAGAGAGCTTCTTCGTCCGCCATGCCTATTTCCTAGGCGCGAACGATCCCTATAGTGCTTTGAAGATCACCCTCAAGGCCGAGATCAACGAAGAAGCTTGGGCCACACTCAACAGCGATACCTCGCGCGCTTTTGATAAACCGAAATCCGGCCGCATCGCCGTCAAGGTGATCAATCATCTTGGCGATGAGGTGATGAAAGTGCTCAAAATGGATATGGGCGCTCAATCGAAGTCGGACTAGGTCAAGGAAATCTATGACTGATACA
>JANOUN010000908.1:0-3309 GCA_031416875.1 Planctomycetota bacterium
AGCGGAACTCACTTCCCGATTGAACGGCATCGAAACGTATCTCCGAAACGCAGCGAACGGCATGGCGGTCCAGCCACTCAAGCGATCCGGCGAAGCTCAGCGTCAGGTGTTATCAGAAATATCTGACGCGGTGGCAACGAGCCAGAAGACTGCCATGCCGGATGTGCAGTCTCCTGGACATGCAGACGCCTCGTTGAAAAATGCTGCTGCTGCCGTGAATCTCAAACCAGAGCCCGCATCATCAGAGATCGCTTCCGCAACTCCCGTGGGTTGGGAAACGTTTATTGGTCAGAAGGCATTTGGCTGGGTTGCGGTGATCCTGTTTTTGTTCTCCGCGACATTCTTCCTTCGGTACGCATATCAGAACAACTGGATCGGTCCTGTCGGTCGAGTGGCGATCGGAGAAATGTTTGGAGCCGGACTGGTCATTACGGGGCTGCGGTATCTGCTGCAAGGGTGGCGACGATTTGCGTCCATGCTGATGTCAGCCGGCATTGTTGTCATCTATCTCGCAACCTATTCCGCATTCGGTTTTTACCACCTGTTGCCGCAGCAGCATGCGGGCATCTTTCTGGCAATTCTGGTCCTGGAATCCATGATTGCTGCAGTGTTCTGCCGTTCGGCGGTGATCGGTATGGTTTCCATCATTGGAGGGCTGATGACGCCGCTGCTGATGCAGGCCGATCATGATAATTACTCATCATTCTTCACCTATCTGGCCGTACTGAATCTGGGCGTTGTGGTTGCGCTGTGCCTGCAGCGGTGGAGGGCAGTCGGATCGGTTGCGTTTCTGGGAACACAGTGGTTGTTCTGGATGTGGTACGACGGCAATTACCATCCTGAGAAGTTCGCATGGGCACTCGGATTTCAGATGGTCGTGTTTGCCCAGTATTTTGCCCAGAGCCTGGCTGTCTCGCGAACTCACAATCGGCCCGCGGATTACGAAGAGCTGGGGCGATTTGTGATCAATGGAATTCTGGGCTTTGTCGCGTTTCGAGTGCTGACACTTGAGTCCTGGGGCCACTGGATTGGAACCGCCGCGTTGGTGACGGCGACACTTTATGCACTTGCCAGTAGGCTGATTCTTGCCTGGCGCCCGAATGATCATCGACTGTTGCTCACATCGCTCGCGGTCTCCGTGGGATACATTGCCTGGGCAATTCCTGTGCAGGCCGATGCGCACTGGATTGCTCTTGGCTGGGCCATGATGGGGATGGCCTTATGGTTGTTCGGGCTGAGAGTTTCGTCTCGAGTCCTGCGGCTGATGGCTGCGGTTCTGGCGTGCTTTGCAGTGGGGCGAGTGCTGATATTTGACTTGCCATTCTACGTGCGTGATCCCTTTATTCCGGTATTCAATCGAGTTGCATTTCCGTCACTGACAGTGGCCGGACTCCTGCTGGCCGCTGTATGGAGGACCGACCGTTACCTGCCACGGCTCGGCAGGCTTGAGCGTTTTGCGATCGGCCTTGCCGGAGTGAGCGGGACGATTCTGCTCTGGATCGTGCTTTCGCTCGAGTGTCACGGATACTTTGTCTCAAGATCGATGCTGGGAGGTGATCTTGATCTCTGGCGATGGCGAGCCCAATTAGCACTCACCGTGTTCTGGACTCTGTTTGCGATTGCGTTGTTGTGCCTTGGTTTCAAACTCCATCGGTCTCGTCTGAGATGGCTTGCGATGGTGCTGTTCGGAGTCACAGTGGTGAAGTTGTTTGTCGTCGATATGGCGAATGTCCAGCAGATCTATCGCATCGTCGCGTTCTTCATCCTGGCCGTCGTGCTGGGACTGGTCGCCAAAAAATATCAGCGTTTCAAGTAGTGGTGATCCTGTACCGTAAACATGCCGTTTTTCGTTGAATTTGTCCCGGACGCGGGCTTTACCCGCACCTCATAGTTGCCCGTCACTCCGTGGCGGGAACGCCTCGCGTCGGAGACACGAGCAACAATAATGCGCGCACGGTGCGCGCATAAAACCGGGTTTGATCCCGGTCGCGAACAGTCTTAAGCTGGGGAAATGAAAATGTTGAAATGCATGCCGTTCCTGAAGCGAGTCGCCGCGGCATTGCCGCTGGTCGTGTTGGCGTGTCCCGTGCATGGTCAGAATGCCGCAGCATTTCCCGATGCGCCTGCGGCGGAACAGGACGCTTCTGACATGACACCGGAAATTCAGGCACGCTGGCCGTATTTTGCGGCGATCTCAATTCCTGCGGTGGATGGCAACAGCGTCGCAGGGACAACTCCTCAACTGGTGGATTTTTTTGCGTCCTCTGATGTGTTTGAGCACGCAAGGCGAGCCCTGACGGATCTTCGGATCTATGCGCCTGACGGAACCACGATTCCGTATGCTTTGCACATCCTCTCACCAAAATCCGTCCGCGATGTGATCCCGGCCAACGAGTTCAATCGATCGGAGCCGGAAGCAGGAGTTCATGAACTGACACTTGAGCTGCAGCAGGACAATATGGAACACAATGAAGTGGTCGTGGAAACGTCCGGCACCGATTTTCGCCGCTTCGTACTGATTTTGGGGAGCCCCGATGGGAAGGACTGGAAGCCTTTGGTTTCCGGCAACGTGATTCACTACACGTCGGGTGAACAGACTCTGATCAGTAAGGAGTTCCATTATCCCAACAGTCGGCAGCGGTATCTAAAAGTTCAGGTGACGCCGGATCCGCAGGTTGCCGATGACAAAGACGCGTTCACGTTTCAGTCCGTCAGCGTCGTTCGTCAGCTGAATCTTCCCGGAACGTCGGTCACAACAGAGGCTGCCGTTGGCACTCGTGAACCCACAAGACATTACGGCGCGCCGGGTTCACGCTGGATCCTGGATTTCGGAGCGACAGTTCCGTGTGATCGTCTGGAGGTTGCAGTTCAGGATAAAGAGTTTGCACGTGATGTCGCACTGGAGTCAGAGTCTTTGAATGCCCTTGGGCAGCCCACATTTTATCCGGTCTACTTCAACGAGAACTCGGCGTGGCAGCGTCGGCGAGGCGAACCTGTGGCGCCGATCGTGCTCACGTTCCCGGAGGTGCAGTCGCGAAGACTCAGGCTGACCATTGTCGATTATCGCAACAAACCTCTGACGCTGAGTTCTGTCCGTGGAAGTGCGGCCGCACGCCAGATCATTTTCGAACAGCCGGATGATGCGAAGCTGCCCTTGAAGCTCTATTTCGGAAATCAGGAGGCAGAAATGGCCAACTACGATTTCGCCAGGAATCTGCCTGAGGCACTGCCAGTCGTTCCGGTTCGCGCAACGCTCAGTTCGGCAGAATCCAATCCACAGTATATTCCGTCTCCGAAAGCCTTTACCGA
>JANOUN010000909.1:0-8783 GCA_031416875.1 Planctomycetota bacterium
GATTTTAGCACTGCTGACTTTTCAGAAGGTGTTGCAGATGTGTCAGGTTTTGGACACTGAGCGGCCCCTCCGGCTTCATGCCGGGGGACCGGAGGTCTGGCAAACCAGAAGGAAACCGACCGCCAGCCAGCCAGCACGGCCCCGCCCGCGTCACGCCGGCGGCCCGAGGGGTTGGAAGTAGGAGCCGCACTGTCAGCGACCATAGACACGGACATGACCTGGTTGCGGCTGCCAAACATGGGCACCACCGGCGTGAAGCCGGCGGGGGCCAATGTGCGTTTCTGTTTGGCGTTTTGGTTTCCAGACCTGGGCTCCACCGACGCGAGGTCGGAGGGGGCCAGAATGCCATAAGTGTATGACTACGCCGGTAGCCACATTCGCCAGAAAGTGGACGATTCGGAGAAACCCTACATTGTGGCAAGCGCGGCTACCTTGGGTTGCGGGCGAAGCCCGCGCCAAGAATAATGGAACTTTGCCGTGAGTGTAACCATTGAAATTCCGTCTGACCTGGAAGAAACGATTCGACAACATCATGAAGATTGCCATCATCACGGCTGGCGGCGCGGGAATGTTCTGTGGATCGTGTATGCAGGACAATACGCTGGCTCGCGCGCTGCGGCTGGCGGGGGCGGATGCTGTCCTGCTGCCAACGTATACGCCGATTCGCGTTGACGAAGAAAATGAATCCACGTCACGGGTCTTCCTCGGCGGAGTCAATGTCTTTCTGGATTCAAAGCTGCCGGGCTGGAAACTGTTGCCAAGGCTCTTCAAACGATGGCTGGATCGTCCGGCCGTCGTGCAGTTTCTTTCCAAGCGCAGCAGCAGCACTGACGCCAGTCAACTGGGTGATCTCACCATCGATTTACTCCGCGGATCTGCGGGGCCGCAACAGGCGGAGATCAAAGAACTGATCGATTTTCTGTGCCACGATCTGCAACCGGACGTGGTGCTGTTCAGTAACGCACTGCTGTCAGGAATTGTGCCGGAGCTGAAGTCACGCTTTTCGGGGAGAATCGTGTGCCTGCTGCAGGGCGACGATATTTTTCTCGACGCGCTGACGGAACCCTGGAAATCTCAGGCCAGAAAACTGGTGTCGCAGAACGCGGCCAGTTTCGATCGACTGTTCACGCATAGTCGGTACTACGCCGAATTTATGGCAAGCTACCTGAATCTGCCCGGGACTCGGTTTCGCACCATTCCTCTCACGATCGACGCGGATTCGGCGCGCACGAATCATGAGATGCATTCTGAGGAGAAAACGACCGACGTCGTGGGAGCGATCGGGACACGTCCTGGCCGGCGCACGACCATCGGTTACTTCGCTCGGATTTGTCCTGAAAAAGGCGCGTTTCATTTTCTGGACGCTGCCGCAGACATCGTTGCACAACAGAGCGATATGGATTTTGTCATCGCCGGATTTTTGCCGGAACTGCATCGAACAAAATTCGAAAAACGGCTGAATTCCTTACAGAAACTGGCGGGTGACGGGCGAATTCGCTGGGAAGGAAGTCCGGCAGGTCGAGACGAGAAGTTCAGGATCCTGCGCTCGTTCGACTGGCTTTGCGTTCCAACTGAGTACCACGAACCGAAAGGCCTGTACGTTCTGGAAGCCGCACTGGCCGGAGTCCCGTCACTGTTGCCGAACCACGGCTCGTTTCCGGAACGAGTTGCCGATCTGGGATTTGGACAACTCTATGAACCCGGTTCGCGAAAGGCGCTCTGTGACGCCATTTTGAACCTGCCGTCTGCAGACGCGGGTTCGATCCCATCGAATGCGTTGCTCCGCGATCGTTGTCTGAAACGCTATGGTCTGGCGACGACCGGGCCTGAAGTACTCAAGGCGATTCGGGAAGTGATCCGTTGACTGCGACCGCGGTTGCAGGAGTTCAGAGGCGGGGAAATTGCATGAATTGAGGGCTCGACTCCCGCAGAACCGCCCGACCTGCTAAAACGTCAGCACCGGGCAGTACGAACTTTGCCCGAAGTTGACCTTTGAGAGCAGGAGAGCAGCGATGATCAATCGACGTCGGGCGTTGCAGTCATTCTTGAGTTTCGCAGCAGCGAGTATCGCATGTCCGAGCGGAGTATTGTTGGGCAGCCTGTCGGCATCAGAAACGTCCGCCGCGGACAAATCTCGGACTGCACTGGCAGAAATGCTGCGAGATACAATTGCACTCTGTCGCACGATGAAGTTGGTGCCTCGCGAATCACAACGAATGTGTGAGATCGCACTGGTCCGCGCGCAGCGGTCGGTTGAATCGTCACCTGCGTTCTGGCAGGCGTGCGCGGATTCAGTGGCTCGGTTGGAAGGTGCGGTTTCTGAATGTGAACAGGCTGATTTTCGCGCAGGACGCACAACAGCGGCGACCTTGTATCGGTTGCGCAGTCTGAGGGATCGACTGACAAAGCAGACAGATCAGGCAATTGGCGGTCTGGGTCGACTTGCGTAGTGCCGAATCTGTTCTGGATGGCTCGCCTTTGCCACGCAAAGCGGTTGCGCTAAAGAACACGGTTATTCGCGTTCGATGATGACACGGGACAACACCGCGCGACGAGGGCAACGGCTTATTTTGCCGGAACATCGCCAGCATCCAGGGACGGATTGGTTATGTACGAAACGCATTTTGGATTTCACCGCCAGCCATTCCAGTCAGCAGACGCGTCCCGAGCATTCTTCGTCTCGGAATCGATCCGCTCGATCCTGCCACAGTTGCTGCACGCGCTGAGATCGGATCTGGGCATCGCCGTTTTGACGGGAGTCCCCGGCAGCGGCAAGACGTCATTGCTGCGTCACATTCAGCAGCAATTGTCGAACGAAGGCCGTGTGATCGTCTGCTCGGGAGCCAGCCTGGGGACATCCGTCGATCTGATGGGCGTGTTGCTGCAGGCTTCTCGCATGAAAGCAGGCAGCGAAAATACGACAACGTCAAATGCCGCAGATTCAGGATTCCCGGCGACGCGATCGTCTGCCATGGAACACATGAAGCGCACGGCGGAACTCTGGGGACCAATCCTGCTGTTGATTGATGACGCTCATCTGGTGCCGCTCCCGGTATTGAACGAATTGCGAGCCTGTACAGAAGAAGAATGGAACGGTCGCGATCTGGTACGTTGTCTGGTGACGGCACCGATTTCATTTGAAGAACAACTTGCAAGATCAGAGTACGCTGAATTCGGTCGCCGAATCCGCTGTCATGCATTCCTGCAGCCATTGAAGTCTGTCGAATCCATCCGCTTCCTGCTGGAACAGATTGAACGTGCCGGAGGCCGCTTATCGCAGATCCTGACGACTCGAGCACTCGAGCTGATTGCCGCAGCAGCAGACGGTATCCCGCGTTGTCTGAGTCTGCTTGCAGACGAAACTCTCGTCGTGGCTGCGGAATGCGGTGAGCAGACGGCAACTGAGCAGTCGGTGCGCACGGCACTTGGTCGCCTGCAGCACCTGCATTACAACTGGAATGTTTCGCCCCTTGCCGACGTCACCGAGTCGCCTTTGTCAGAAGATGAAGACTCTGCCGAAGAACCGATTGGTCATACCACATTGCTGGCGGTGAATGCGACCGTGAATGCGACCGTGAACAGACAGACTCCAACGCGAGCCACACTTTCTCCGGGCGTGATTGAATTCGGAGGACCATCCAGGGCCGCGGCAGAAGTTCATCCCGCGAGACCAGCAGCAGCCCCCTCGATCGTGGCATCCGCAGCGAACGAAATCGAACCAATGATTGACGTTGCGGACCGCGAAACAATCTCTGTCGCTCCACCGGAACGTGAGGCGAAACAACCGTCCGCATTCGAGTTCGGCGTCGCGCAGCCTATTGCTGATCTCGCCAGGTCAGAACAAGTCAATATCTGGAAAGAAGTCCTGGCACCATTCGAGGTAGGCCGTCGTTTTCTTGCGGAGTCCTCAGAAGACAGCATTTGCATTGAAAACGTTGACGACAGTGAAATTGTGAATTTGCTGAATTCATGTGGCGAGTTTGATCATGAGCCATGGGGCTTTCTGACGTTTCCGGACACCTCAGGTCGAATCTCTCCCATCCATTCGTCGTCAGCCCCGTCCCGTATCGCCGACCGGGAAATTGTCTGGATCGATGGAAATGAAGGGCTTTCGGAGGCTGCCCCATCGGACGTCGTCGTCGCAGCAAACGAAGCCACAGCAAACGCCACTTCAGCGACTGCTGAACAGGCAGAATTCCCCGAAAAAACATTCGCACCTGAACGAGAGTTGCCGGGCCAACCTGCAAAAGATCGGATTGTGGCAGCATCAGGACGTGCGGCGAGTTTTGGATTTGTCGATCTCGGCGATTCTCGCATGTCGGATCGAACGCCGGTCTTTGATCGCTACACATGGCTTGCACTCGGACGAGAAGTTCCGCCCGGAGTCAGTTCGATTTTCTCGCAGACAAAGACAAAACAATTAATGCTGGCGGACTACGGAATGCTGGCAACAAGTCAGACGTCGACGCTGTGTTTACAGACGGCTTCAGGCCGACAATCGGCTGCGATCGATCAGATCTTAATTACGCGGACAACGGATGCAATTCTGATGGACGAGATCCTGCATCGTGCGCCGAGCCGAGAGGCGGGATCGTTTGAATTGTTCCGCAGCGTGCCGCGTGTTATTCACGAGATTCCAGATTACGCGGGAGCGCGGGACGATCACCACGAATCACTGCTTCGACTCGACAATCAGTCGGCATGCAACGATCCTGCTGGCGACAGTCTGGATGCCGATTTGTCTGAAGGTAAGACTTATTCTGCGATCGACGCAGAAGCAGAAGTGCTGATCGGTGCCGAAACATCACCAGCATTTGCCGGTCTCAAGATCTGGCATGATGGCCAACTGATTTTTTCTCACGCGGGTGACGGCGAATCACCGGACGTGGCAGAAACAGCCGCTCCGCGTGCTGGAACCGTTGAGGACGCTGTCGACAAAACTGTTCGTACGCAGCCTGAACCGGTCACAAATCTGACCCAGGGAGGATACTTCACGCTCCCGATCCCGACCGAAAAAGTCGATTGGGACCTGCATTCACCGGGAATTTCCAGCGACCAGGACGTCTATCCGATTGTGGAATCGGTTACCGGCCTCCGAGCTGATATGCGGCAATTCCAACAGTCAGGCAGAGCCTCGGGCAGCGATGCAGGCAGCACCGAACGAGTTTTCTCGCCAGATGCAGAGCAGATGCCCGATTCAGACAGTCTGATTTCGCGGGCAAAACGACGGCTGGACGACAGGACAGAGGTCACTGCTTCGGCCGTCGTGGCACTTCAAATGGCTCCTGACTCCCGCTCCAAACGGGCGGCGGCGGCAGCCGACTCGGAAGTGGCAGCAGCGGCCAACAGCAGTCCCGGATCTGGTCCACAGTTCAGTCGCTTGTTCACTCGCCTGTGGGAAAATCGCAGACGTACCGCGGGGCAGCCTGAGGCTGATCGTTAAAGTTCATGTCTGAAATCTGATCTGATTGAGAATCATCAGAATCGAGTTCGGACTTCCAGTTGTGTCTCTTATAGATCTCGAAGACAATTCACACGTTCGTTGTCGCAAGGGATCGTCGGCAATCACCATCCTTTCATTTCTTCGGCCTTGCCATAAGACGCCATGTCAAAACATACAACAACTCAGTCAGCACCATCTGCGGTTAACCAGCCTGGCACATTTGGTCAGGTGGCCGATGCGACAACTCTGTACCGTTACTGGGGCGCGCATCTGGTCGAGGGCGGCGTCCGATTCGCCGTCTGGGCGCCGAATGCCCGTGAAGTTTCTGTCATCACCGATGGCAACGGCTGGACGGCCGGCCGCGACTGGCTGGATTCCAGCGACAACGGTGTCTGGCATGGAGTCATCAAGGGGGTCCTGCCGGGAACGCGCTACAAGTACGCGATCAGAACTCAAAGCGGACATTTGCTCGAAAAAACGGACCCCGTCGCTTTCTACCATGAAATGCGCCCGCAAACGGCTTCGATCGTCTGGAGCCTTCGCGATTTCCAGTGGAACGATCAAGCCTGGCTGCAGAAACGCGATCAGACAAACTGGCTCAAAGCGCCCGTCTCAATGTACGAAGTCCACCTTGCGTCATGGAGGCGCCCTCACGATGGACGCACATTTTTCAACTACCGCGAACTGGCTCATGCCCTGGCGGACTATGTCCTCGAAGTTGGTTACACACATGTGCAGCTGATGCCGATCACCGAACATCCGTTCGATGGATCGTGGGGATATCAGACGACTGGTTACTTCGCGCCCACCGCACGATTCGGATCGCCGCACGATTTTCAGTATTTCGTCAATCATATGCATCAGCATGGCATTGGCGTACTGATCGACTGGGTTCCCGGACACTTTCCGACCGACGTACATGGGCTGGCCATGTTCGACGGGACATGCCTGTATGAACATTCTGACCCGCGACTGGGATATCATCCCGACTGGAACACGCTGATCTTCAACTACGGTCGGCGGGAAGTGACGGAGTTCCTGATTTCCAGCGCCCGGTTCTGGTGTGACGTGTATCACATCGACGGAATTCGCGTCGATGCCGTGGCGTCGATGCTGTACCTTGATTATTCGCGTGATTCGGGGCAATGGATTCCAAATCAGTACGGGGGACGTGAAAACCTGCACGCCATCGATTTCCTGCGGGAGTTCAACACCCTGATGCATGCTGAATTTCCTGGCACCATGAGCATCGCGGAAGAATCCACCGCGTGGCCGGGTGTGTCACGTCCCTGTTACACCGGTGGTCTGGGTTTCACAATGAAGTGGGATATGGGATGGATGAACGACACGCTGCGATTCATGCGGCGCGATCCCGTTCATCGCCAGTATCATCTGAATGACCTGACGTTCCGCGGCATCTATGCATTTTCCGAAAACTTCGTGTTGCCGCTGTCGCATGACGAGGTCGTTCATGGAAAGCAGTCGCTGCTGTCTCAGATGTCCGGCGACACATGGCAGAAATTTGCGAATCTGCGCGTCCTTCTGTCCGGGCAATTCGCCGCACCGGGCAAAAAGCTGCAGTTCATGGGGACGGAGATCGGTCAGTGGACGGAATGGAATCACGACGCGGAGATTGACTGGATTCTGCGAACCTTCGACACGCACGAAGGCATTCGGCGGATGATCTGCGATCTGAATCGCCTGTATGTCAACGAGCCAGCTCTGCACGAAGGCGACGTTATGCCGGAAGGATTTCAGTGGCTGGTGGGTGACGATCACACGAACTGCGTCATCGCCTACATGCGTCAGACACCTGATCGGCGTGAGACCATTCTGGTGATCAGCAATCTGACGCCTTCGCCTCAAGACCATTATCGCCTTGGTGCCCCATGCGCAGGTTACTACAAAGAAATCTTTAACAGCGATGCGGACTGGTACGGCGGTGCGGGGCTCGGCAATCAGGGCGGCGTCTATTCCAAAGATACGCCAGCCCATGGCAAGCCCGCCAGCATCGTCATCACCGTGCCGCCACTAGCCACCGTGATGTTCAAAGCCGTTCCGCCGCCAGTGGCAACTGAGGCGGCGAAAGTGGCGAAGACCGTTCATGAGATTTCAGTCTCATCAGCCAACACGCGCTAGTGGTCTTTTGAGTTAATTGTTGTTCAGGGTGACTTCTCAATACTAACCCGAAGCGCGAGCGAAGAATTCAGCCGTTTCTGCCTCGCTGGCGCTTCGGGTTGGTATTAAATCAACACCCCGCTAGCCGCCGGTGAATGTCTGAAAACAACACGAAAACACCGGTGGCTAGCGCCATTCCGCTCACTTTTTGCGACTAAATCAACAGACCGCAAGCGCTCTGCTGAGTTCAGCGTAGGGTGCGTGAAGCGGAGCGCAACGCACCATTTTGGAAAAGAGTAAGAAACTGGTGTGTTCCGCTGGCGCTGCACACACCCTACTGGCATCACTCAATCAACAGCCCTCTCTCCCGTCCGCCGCTGGGGCAGTATTGCTGGATCCATGAGAAAATCTCATTGTGCCAGAATCGACTGTTGGCAGCTTTGTTCACCCAGTGGCCTTCATCCGGGAAGTTGATGAATTTGCTGGGTACGCCCTGACGCTGCAACGCCGTAAAGAGTTGCTGACCTTCGCTGACGGGGACGCGAAAGTCGAGATCGTTGTGAATGATGAGCATCGGAGTTTTGAAGTTCGCGGCATACTTGTGCGGTGAATGCTTCTCGTAAGATTCGCGATTCTCACCCCACGGCGGTCCACCGTGTTCGTATTCGTCAAACCAGAGTTCTTCTGTCGTCAGGTACATGCTGTCGAAATTGTAGACGCCGCAATGAGTCACCAGCGTTTTGAATTTCGTCGTGTTCCCCTGAAACCAGTTCATCATATAACCGCCGAACGACGCTCCCGCGGAGAACATGCGGTTGGCGTCGATATAGTGCTGCTGTTCCATGAACGCCAGCCCGGCAAGCAGATCGATGTAACATCGCCCGCCCCAGTCGCCACTGATCTGGTCGGTATATTTCTGGCCGAACCCCGTGCTTCCACGCGGATTGGGCATCGCCACGAAATAACCCTGTGCCGCCCAGACTTCGGGATTCCAACGGTAGCTCCAACTGTCAGCCCAGGCGCTCTGCGGCCCACCATGCACCAGAAACGCCAACGGCCACTTCTTCGATTTGTCAAAGCCCGGCGGCAGCAGGATCCACATTTGCATCGGATCGCCGTCAGCGCCGACAACGGTGACGCTTTCAGCCTCCGGCAGGTCCAGTTCCGCGAGCAGGGTGTCATTGGCATGTGACAGATTGTCTCCTGGAGCTTTCGATCGCAG
>JANOUN010000910.1:0-1943 GCA_031416875.1 Planctomycetota bacterium
TCCAGACCACATGTGAAGAATGCAGCGGACGTCGGTTTCGCCCCGAGGTGCTGGAAATCCGCTATCGAGACCGGTCGGTGCATGAGATTCTTTGCATGACCAGTGACGAGGCATTCACGTTTTTCAACGGACAACACAGGATTCAGCAGCGACTGAACGCGGTGCGTCAGGTCGGACTTGGCTACCTGCGCCTCGGTCAGCCACTGAGTACCGTGTCGGGCGGAGAAGCACAACGGCTACGGATCGCCGCACTGCTTGCCGGGATTCCGCCGGAAGACGGCGACACAGCCGCCCGGAATCGCAAGGCCGCGGCACTCACGAAGGCCGGTCGCACACTGTTCCTGCTTGACGAACCCTGCAGCGGACTGCATCTGCAGGACATCGAACGCTTGCGGACTTGCCTGGATTTCCTGCTGCAAACCGGTCATTCCGTCATCGTGATTGACCACGACCCCGCTCTCATCTCCCACGCCGACCATCACATCCAGCTCGGCCCCGGAGCTGGTCGCCTTGGCGGTCAGGTCGTAAAGTCCAGCCACTGATTCAAACTGCACCCGCTGAATGGATCGCAAGTGTTTTTTCAATCTCGCGCATGCCGCGGAGAATATCGCGTTCATGCGATTCGACTGTGGCCAGTAATTCAGCGGCTTCAGAGTCGCCAGCGGTGCGAAGGGAAACGACGGCGGCGGCGATGCGGTTACACACTGATTCATGGCTGCGTTTCAGGCCGCTCATGACGGACTGCAGCGACAGAAACTGCTGGTCAGTATATTCTGTCGGGAACGAACCAAAATCGATGTGGTGTTCTCGAGCGTTCAACAGGGCCACAATGTCTGCCACATCCTGTCGCTGACGCGCGGCCAAAACGAGGATCTGAGCTTCATCCGAAGCAGCATCGGCAGCAACCCACAGTGAACATTCAGAGACGTACTGCAGAAAACTGCGGGCCATCTGAATCAGAACGCCGTTCAAAAGGATTTCATTATCCTGGCACGTCATGTCCAAACCTGCGTATGAATCAAGAAAAACAACTGCGGAAACTAAAACTTCGCCAGCGAGTGAGCCGCCGCACCGGCGGTGGCACTCAGGAACTGCGGAAGAACACCGAGCAGAAACACAAACCCGGCCAGTGCCACCACGTAGATCGATTCGAGCGATCCCAGATGGACCGGCACCGGTCGGGCGTCAGCCGGTCGCGCATCCATGAACATCGTCTTCAGCACGCGAATGTAATAGACCAGACTAAACACCGTGTTCAATGCACCAAATGCGACGACCACGTACATGAACCAATGAATATCGCCCGCCTTAAAGGCGGATGCAAATATCATCAGTTTACCGACGAAACCACCGAACGGAGGCATCCCGACAAGGCTGAACATACAAATCAACATCACGATGCACAGAGTGGGGGACTGGCAGACGAGTCCCTTGAAGCTGTCCACTTCCTCGCTGAACGTGTGGTTGCGGGCAATTGCCACGACGGCAAACGCACCAAGGTTCATGAACAGGTACACAAACAGATAATAGAGAAGCCCTTCCACGGAACGATTGATGTCGACCTGCATTGCGGCAGCTTTGGAACTGTTCGACATCACCAGCATGGCTGAGACGGCCATCACCATGTATCCGGCGTGAGCGATCGTCGAGTAAGCGAGCAGCCGTTTCAGGTTTGTTTGAGAATAGGCAGCGAGGTTACCAAAGGTCGTCGTGACGCAGGCGATGAAACCGATCCCCACACCGAACGCGATCATGAGGGATTCTGTTCCCGGAGCACCTGACAGGGCGAGTGCAAAACGGACCAGCAGTCCAAACGCTCCGGCCTTGGAAGCCACCGACAGGAACCCGGCAACTTCGGCAGATGCACCTTCGAAGGCATCCGGACACCAGAAATGAAACGGCACAAGTGACAACTTGAATGCCAGACCTACCATCACCAACAG
>JANOUN010000911.1:0-6592 GCA_031416875.1 Planctomycetota bacterium
GTCGCCAATATCGGGCTGGCGGTTTTTCCGCCCGCATGACGATCGAACCGTCGTCGATACTCACAGAGTTGTCGATTTTAGCACGAATTTAGCATTGGCACATGCATTGCAATGAGTGAATCACCGATCACCGTGGTTTCGTTCCATTGGCGTCGAGTTTTTGTTTCGTCGCAGCTGGACAGGCAAGAGCTGGCGTGCCGATTTGTTTTTGAATAGAGACTCAGAGTATGAATCAGATGTTAAATCGCCCTCGGCGGGCATTTACATTGATAGAATTGCTTGTCGTCATTGCCATCATCGCGATCCTCATTGCACTTTTATTGCCTGCAGTCCAGCAGGCACGAGAAGCGGCCAGAAGGACTCAATGCAGAAACAATCTCAAGCAAATTGCACTTGCCGTGCACAACTACGCAGACGTCTATTCTGTACTGCCGCCAAGCGCCTGCATCAACCCTTCACTGACAGCGACCGGGAATAATGGTTCCTGGGGAATTCATGGCAGAATTCTCCCTTATCTGGAGCAGGGCAATGTCTATTCAAACGTCGATCTCAGCACAGCCTGGGATTTTCAGCAGTCGATCAGTGGCCTGAAGATTCCGGGCTATGCATGTCCCAGTGATCCAAAAGAGTGATCGATCGCGTGACGCAGGTGGAGGGCGGGCGATACTCTATCCGACGACGTATGGTTTTGGTTTTCGAACCTGGTTCGTTGGGAATCCTGTCACTGGCAGTGGTGGAGATGGAGCGACGCATCCCAATTCAAAGTTCAGTTTCGCTGCGTTCAGCGACGGAACAAGTAACACATTGCTGGCCGGAGAGGTCAAAGCCTGGACTCCATATCGGCGGAATGGTGGTCCACCAACGGTTGCAATTCCCGCGAATGTTGCCGATGCCCAGGTGGTTGTGGCATCTGGCGCGGAATTCAAAGACACAGGCCACACGGAATGGCCGGATGGTCGAGTTCATCACGAGGGATTCACAACAACGCTGCCTCCAAATTCAAACGTACCCTGTGTCAATGCCGGCGTGACTTACGACTGCGACTTTAATTCGTGGCAGGAAGGCAAGAATGGCACCAACGGACTTCGGACCTATGCCATTATCACATCGCGAAGCTACCACACCGGAATTGTACAAGTCGCGCTGGCCGATGGCTCTTCCCGCACGATCTCAAACAACATCGACCTCAGTATCTGGCGTGCGTTGGGCACTCGCGGCAATGGCGAAGTTGTCGGTGAGTACTGACCCGGACCACTTCAGCGATCCATTGAAGAGGGATAGACCGTCCGCAGCAGTCATTCCATATCGATTGTCAGCGCCTATCGCCGACTCACCCACTGAATCACGAATGCGTCGTCGAAATGTGTATCGCCGGGCTGGTCGCGGAATTCAAGGCTGCGACCAAAAACGTAGCCGAATTCCCAGGCTGACAGACTGCCATCTTTATCCGTCGATTCAATGCCGAGTAACAGCCGAAAATCGCGGTATGTCATGACAGGATTGGACCTGTCCGGGAATTCGATTTGCCATGTTCCGCCGTTCATCACGCCGGCAAGGTACATGCGATGCGTCTCACTCAGCATGTAGTCGATGCGCGGCCGTGGAAATACCAGATCCATCCGCAGGCCACGCAGATAAACGTCGCGCAGGGAGACACCGATCACCGGCAGCACTTCCACATCATCACGATCAAGGTAATCAACTCCAAAGACGAAGTCTGTTGAATGATTGACGTGGAACATGCCGACCGCATGACTGGGAAAACGAATACCCTTCCGTGCGCTGCTTTCAAAGTCGCTGAATGCTCCGACGCTGGTGAAAAGGTCATAGCTGAACTGATCCGAAATTCTGTTTCGAACCTGGTAACCAAGCATGAAATCGTACAGTCTCGCGGGCAGCGGCGATGAAATTGGCCCATCGAGCCAATGCACGTTGATCGCTCCTGTCAGTCCGTGTCTATTACCCCGACGAAGGTATGGATCAGACAGCCAGTCCAGCCAGCCAAAGTGCTCGCCATGACCAGGTAGCCACGCCAGAGCAGACTGTTCGCTGCGGTAGACCGAATAGGGTTCCTGCATCAGACGTGAAAACCTGAGGCGCTTACCATCGTCGTCCGGCACGCTGAAGTTATGGATCGACTCGTCCGCGCATCCTGAAGAACCTGAAGTCTGCGGCCCGATGGGCTGCGTCACAACCGGCAATTCGAGCGGATCCTCGTTCGTCGGCGGAATCGAAAGTTCAGGCGGCAGAATGTTGTTGGGCTCCGGGTCGATGGGTTCCTGTGAGGGATCGACATACACGACGTTCTCGGCGAACAGCTTCCGAGGCTCCGTCGTGGTGAATCCTGCGGACTGGACGTCCATCGGCAGGCACAGATCGTCTTCGTCATTGCCTGTGGATGATTCGCGCGACTCGGCGACACTCAGAGATCGCTCAATGCTGATCAGCTGTGCGGCAGCATTCGACCCAATCGTGATCAGGAGGATGACCGGGATCCATCGCAGCGGCTGCCTGGAGTCGATGTTGAAGCTGATTCTCGTGAGACGCAGGGCACGTACTCCATCCATGGATCATGCGGGTGACGAGTTGAGAATTCTCACTTGCTGCCTTCCACGCCGCAAGACCCATTCAGAGCCATGAGCGGCGGATTCTGCCAGTGATCCGATTGATCTGCCGTCTGAACATATTCGAGCACGGTTTGTCGTCGATCTGTCGTCCTGCATGCCGTCAGGTTGCAGAGATCAGCTTGCTCCACTGGCGATAACTGCCGGAGTGGGCATTTCAAGCGTCATACAGATTTACGAAACGCCACGGTGGCAGTCACAGATTCAGCGGCTGGCACGGTGCTGGCTGGCTGAGTTTCCGGAAAGCGGGCGTGGAGTGCAGCCACGAAATTATTGAACCGCTGCTGATAATCGGTCAGCAGGTCGCCTTCGCGGAGCGCGGCTGGTTTCAGCTTGCCGGTCTTTTCGAAATCATTCAGCAGGGTTTCAAAGCGGAAGAGCGGTCCGGCGATGCGATTCGTCAGCTTGATCAGGTCCCAGATCATAAACGGCATCATGACCAGCATACAGTTCACAACGGGAGCCGCTTGCTGCCAAAACGTCGGTGCATTACTGAGGCGCTGATCAGCGACCGCTGCCAGCGAGCCCTTGACACCATAAATGACGAGTAACAGACATAACGTGGCAGCATTGTACGCGAAAAAATGCACCATCAACCGCACGACGATGGGGCCTTGAATTCTCCAGTTGATCAGTTTTTTCCAACGCCAGCGTTTGACCATGATCCGTAGCCTCCGAGAAAAATAATGATTCCGTGATCACTGAAACGTAGTTCACGACGACGCGGCAACATGCTCGAAAATAGCAGACTGGAGTTCGCGCATCGGGAATTCCGTGCGGAGACATGCTGCGACCTTCAATCCTGCAGATTCTGACGAATGTGTCGGCTCTGCTCGGTTTCCTGTTTCTCGCGAATTCGACGACAATCCCGCTGCGCGCGAAAGAGTGCCTTGACGTGAATTTGTTAAACCGGTCAAACTTCAGGGGAACGGCAGCAAACCAACTCTCAACGACTCCGTGTCAGCTGTCGGCTCTGTTTGAACAGCGGAGGGCTGCCGCTCGATGCTCTGCGGCAAGGTTGTTGCCACGCAGCTGCGGGGTCCATTGAGTCGTACATTTCGCCAGTCTAAAAATAAGAACACAGCCGATCGCTCCAATTGCACATGTCAAATTCCCGAACAAGTTCACAGTCGGAATCCAGCAAGCCTGAATACTTTGAGTGGTGCCATCTTTCTGATGAGGAGCTGCTGGATGTTCGCATGAATCAACTCAATATCCGCATTGAAGGCACCGTCCTGGAATCGCGGATCGAACGCCTCTACGCCGAACTGGAGGCCCGCAATCTGCGGTTCAGACCGCATCTCTGGTTATCGGATGAGTGGTTTTCACCGGATGGAGTACCGGGGATTGCCATTCCTTTCTATCTGGCGCATCCCCGGCTGGCTCGACTTGAAAACAACATGATGCTTGAAGTGGAGGGCGCATCCGAAGGTGCGTGCATGAGGATTCTGCGGCACGAGACGGGGCACACGATCGAAACTGCCTATCGGCTTTACCGCCGTCGCAAATGGCAGGACCTTTTTGGAAAGCGTTCCCAACCGTATCCCGAGTATTATCAGCCAAAGCCATACAGCAGGAATTTCGTCCATCACCTGGACATGTGGTATGCACAGAGCCATCCGTGTGAAGATTTTGCGGAGACATTTGCCGTCTGGATGAAGCCGCGTTCTCGCTGGAAGACGCAGTACGAAGGCTGGCCTGCCATGAAGAAACTGCAGTTCGTGGATGAACTCATGCATGAGATCGGCATGACACGCCCGCTGGTGAATACAAAGCAGCACATGTATCCACTCAAGTCGCTTCGCAAGACCCTGCGTCAACATTACACTGATCGACGTGCGCACTATGGGATTGAAGCGTGCAATTTTAACGATTCTGAACTGCGAAAACTGTTCTCGGATTCTCCGGAAAACGCGCGCCGTGTCCCGGCGGCTTCGTTTCGGAGACAACATCGTGTAGAATTCAGACGGTATCTCGCCGACTGGACAGGCCAGTATCAGTATACGATTGATGAAATTCTGTCCGAAATTATCCGCCGCTGTGAGGAGCTGGATCTGCGGCTCGATCGACCTCCTGCTCAGGTTCGTCGGGAAGCGCTCGTGATGCTCACAGTGCAGGTGATGAACTATCTGCACAACGGCCACCATCAGGTCGCACTATGAAGCCTCTTCGAATTCTGGTCCTGGCTCACGAAGACCTGCTGCCTCCGGACAGCATGGAAGGCTTTACGGAGGAAGAAATCCTCGAATGGAAAAGCGAATTTGATGTGCTCACCACACTGCAGAATATCGGACACGACGCTCAGATTATCGGCGTGCGGGACGACTTGGGAGTGATTCGCGAAAAGCTGTCTGACTTCAAGCCGCACATTACCTTCAATCTCCTGGAAGAATTCCACAGCGTTCCCACGTTCGACAGCTATGTCGTCAGCTATCTCATTCTGAAACAGCAGAAATTCACCGGCTGCAATCCGCGCGGGCTCATGCTGGCACACGACAAAGCACTGACAAAACAGATTCTGACGTACCACCGCCTCCCGACGCCGAAATTCTTCGTGATTCCTGTCGGAAGAACTTCACGTAAGCCTTCTCGCCTGACATACCCATTGTTCATCAAGTCGGCGACAGAAGAGGCATCACTGGGACTTTCACAAAACAATATCGTTCACAACGATGAAGAACTGAAAGAGCGTGTCTCAGACATTCACAAGGTCACGGCCTCCGATGCGCTGTGCGAAGAATACATCGAAGGTCGTGAACTTTACGTTGGAATCATTGGGAACACGCGGCTGACGACCTTCAAAATCTGGGAACTGCGATTCGATAAGAACAAAGAAAAGATCCCTCTCATTGCGACTCGCGAAGCGAAATGGGATCCCAAGTTTCAGAAGAAGTATGGCGTGATGACATACCCCGCCGCCGATTTGTCACCTGAGTGCGAACAAAGAATCCTGCTGACATGCAAGCGAGTCTATCGGGCCTTGTTTCTCACAGGCTACGCGCGGATCGATCTCCGACTCACAGAAGACGGTCGGATTTTTGTACTTGAAGCCAATCCGAATCCCAACCTATCCTACGGAGAAGATTTTGCCGAATCCGGCGACGCCCGGGGAATCTCGTACGAAGATCTGCTGAATCGTATCGTTCAGCTGGGATTGCGATATTCACCCGTCAAATCGGTTTAGGTTCATTCGCTAAAATGTCTTCGTACTCACCAGGAAACGACCGTGTGACTGAAAAACGATTGACTCGGTACGAACTGGAATTGATGGATGTTCTGTGGACGCTGGAACAGGGAACCGTGCAGGATGTCTGCGACAGGCTCGTACGGAATCTGGCCTATACCTCGGTTATGACGACTCTCAATTTGCTCGCAACTCGTAAGAAAGTCCTCTCCCGTGAAAAGCAGGGACGCGCATACGTCTATCGCCCGATTGTCACACGCGATGAAGTCTGCCGATCTGTGCTGAGTGATCTGAAGGCGGTGCTGTTCGGCAATCAGTTGTCGTCGCTGGTGCTGAATCTGATGGCAGATGACGAAGCGAACGAAACTGACGCCGCGATTCTGCGTGACGCTCTTCGCAGGCTTGAGGAGAATCGCGGATGATCGGCGCGTTCCCCGAACTTCTGGTTTCACTCACCATTCAATGCACTGTGTTGCTGTTTGTCACACGAGTGCTGGTCAGGCGGATGCAGGCGAGTGCCGCCGCGGATCAGTT
Organism: Planctomycetota bacterium; assembly: GCA_031416875.1. Lineage (GTDB taxonomy): Bacteria > Planctomycetota > Planctomycetia > Planctomycetales > Planctomycetaceae > SXXK01. The sequence goes on from JANOUN010000911.1 coordinate 6,343, forward strand.
GTGGTCATGCTGTCATCTGCTGATCCTGCTGCTGAGTCTTGCCGGTGTCCTGTTGCCGCATGCTCGCCTCTTTCGCGGTGTCTCGCTTTTGAGTCTGTGCCATAAGGCGACCGCGTTGCCTGTACCGCAGTCAATGTGGATCGCCGTGTTCTGGATCTGGATTCTTGTGGCATCCACGCTCGTCGCCAATCTGCTGCGTTCGCTGTTTCAGATCAGCCTGTTGCTTCGCAGTACCACAGACCTGCAACGG
>JANOUN010000912.1:0-7270 GCA_031416875.1 Planctomycetota bacterium
TTTCTGAAGATCAACTTCGGCCCGCTCGCTCCGTCGACCGTGTGATTTCGCAGAACGGCAAAAAGTGCCGCTGCAAGCCTGCTTATCTGAAAACCGTCCAGCAGAACACACATTCCTTCCTGGTCGAGTTTATCGAATAAATCATTTGTGACGATTATTCCGGCAGCGTTGGTTCATTTTCGAAGTGAATCGACCCCGCGTTTTCTGCTGACCGGACAACCGGAGGCAGGAACTGATTCCCGTTAAAGAAGTGTCGTTGCGGGAGTCAAGTCTCTGCCCGATTGCCATGGAAGGCCAAGGTCAAGCGATGAAGTTCGGCTCAGGATTCTGCATGAAGCTGTGCGGCGGTCTGCTGTCGCTGCATCTGCTCACATCCGTCGTGTCAGCACAGGACCGTCAAGGCACGACGCAAAGCCTGACGGCATCGCCGTTTTTATCGGAACCTGACTGGCTGATTGCCAGTGATGACGCTCCATCAGGCACGCTGCTGACCGATTCTCTGCGAGTCGCTGCACATGATAACTCAGCAGATGAAATTGATATTTCAGAGGGGTCTGAACTGTCAGATGAACAACCATTCGGTGGCGACGGGAATCCTTTTGAAGCGGACCTGAATCGCCTTCAGAAACGTATCGATCAGCTGGAGGCCTCAGAGAAGAAGCGATCCGATTCGGACAAGAAAAAGAAAGACGACGAAACGAAAAAGACCGAAGGCTGGCAGGATATGTCCACGGACAAGTGGACAGTCAAGCTGGGTGGGCATGTTCAGATGGAATACGTCAGCTGGGCCGATGCGGCTCCAACGATTCCCAATACTCAGGACTACTTTGAATTCCGTCGCTTGCGACTTACAGCAGACGGCACAGGATATGGCCAATGCGACTTTCGACTGCAGATGACGCTGGAGCCGGAAACCGTCGGCACAAACGCCCCTGGGATCGTGACATCGCCTGATGTCAAAGATGCCTATTTCTCGATGAATGAAATTCCAGGCCTGGGACGTGTGCGGATTGGAAACTTCTTCGTCCCGTTTGGACTGGAACAGGTCACAAATGACACGATGAACATCTTCATGGAACGCTCCATTCCGACGCAGGGTGTCTTCACTGCGGATCGAGAAGTCGGGATCGCGTTGTATAACTGTACTGACGACCAAAGCGTGACGTGGGCCACTGGATTCTTTCTTGACAGCATCAGTGATTCTGTGAAAGAGCGAATTGACGACAACCAGGGTTGCCGAATCAGCGGTCGTCTGACGTGGACTCCGTTCTATGATGAACCGTCGAATGGTCGCTATCTGATTCATACTGGCATTGGTGTACTGCACACGATTGATCAGGACAAGAAAGTTCGCATTCGCGCCCGTCCGCAGATTCATGAAGGGCCGTTTCTGATCGACAGCGGCGCTTTGGACGCGAATTCGTATACTACCGGAAACCTGGAATTTGCGGCAGTGATGGGCCCCGTCACATTGCAAAGTGAAGCCTACGCATCCAGTGTCAACATGACGTCCGGCAGTTCCCAAACCCTGACCGGATACTATGCCCACCTCAGCTATTTCCTGACGGGGGAAAATCGCATCTATGAGCGATTTGGTCAACATGGCGCGCAGTTCGGACGAAACGTCCCGTATTCCAACTTCTTCATGGTGCCGGGCGCAATCAGTCCAGGTGCGTGGGAGATGAAGACCCGATACTCGAACCTCAATCTCGATCAGGTCAACAAGGGCCAGTACAACGACATCACCACCGGTTTTAACTGGTACTTCAGTGATCGAACTCGAGTGATGTTCGACTGGATCCACCCCGTGACAACAAGTCTGAGTACATTCGGCTCGACACAGTCGGATCTGCTGGCCATGCGATTTGACTTCAACTGGTGACAGACTTTCGGTTTCGATTTGAAACCTGAGATTTCAAGACATCCACGCACAGGCATTTCCCATGCAACCTCAAACACGTCGAACGGCGCTCCGTTCATTTCTGGTGGCGTCCGTGGCAACGACTTACTGCGGATTTCCGACTAAGGCAATCGCTGGCGAAGGCTGCTGCTCCCACTGTGGATGCCGTGCGAATCGCTGCAGAAAAATCTGCCGATTGGTGCAGGCAGACCGCAAAATCACGACGACATGCTGGGGTATGCAGTGCGAAGACTTCTGCGTGCCAGGCCCCAGCACACCGGACTGCAGGCACTGCGAGACCGTCTGCTCAAAAGAGCCGGACGACAAACAGATCTGCGTCAAGCCGAAGCGATTGGTCTGGACATCCTGGATCCCTGGCTGTGGCCAGGAGATGTTCACTAAACGCAAGCTGATGAAGAAGACGGTGACGACAACAGTGCCTTCATTCAAGTGGGTCGTGGAAAACGCCTGTCCAGAGTGCATGGCTTCGATTGAACTGATTCTGGTACCGGCTGGAACCACAGTTCCCCCGGTCCCGCAGATTGATGGTGCCGTCATCGTTGCAAGCAAAACGAGCCCTTGATTTTCGGTCTAATCGGCAAGAATCTCCGAATGTTCGATTGCGTCAAATCTTGGCACAAGATAAAACACGACCTAGTGCGTGGTATTTATTCAGCGGCTGAGGATGTAGGGTCGATGAAACTTTCAAGAAAGTCGGATTACGCGTTACGAGCGTTGTTCTGTTTAGTTGCATATCAAGGCCAAGGGCCGATTTCGATCCGGGTTATTGCGGAGCAAAACGACATACCGCGGCGGTTTCTGGAACAGATCATGTTGGATCTGAAGTCACGCGGATGGGTGGAAAGTATCGCTGGTCGTGATGGCGGTTTTGTCTTGTCGAAAAAGCCAGAAGAAATCACGATGGGCGAAGTTGTGCGTCATTTTGACGGCATTTTGGCTCCGATTTCCTGTGTTTCGACGTCTCATTACGAACCGTGTTCTCAGGAAGGCGTGTGCCGTTTTCGTCGCGTGATGCTGGATATTCGTAACTACATCGCTCGGTTAATGGACGGGGCGACGCTGTCCACTGTGTTTGCTGCTGCAATTGTGCGGCGAGAAGAGGTTTTCTCGCCTGAATTCACCTACGGAGATGGCATCTAGTCTTCTCTTTTTTTGCCAAAAAATATCACCCATTTAGTAGTGATTTAATTTTAACTGGAATAACGCTCATGCGGAAGAAATCCTTAGTCCTCTTGTTCCCATTTCTCCTGGCAGCCATTGGCTGTGGTTCCGCTGGCGATTCGCCGTCCAGCCCGGCGGGCACCGGCAGTTCTGCAGAAGCCAGTGCGGGAGCTGGAAAAAGTAGTTCTGCTCCGATAGCGCTGCTCAATGCATCCTACGATCCCACTCGCGAACTCTGGAAAGAGTTGAACGAAAGATTTATCGCTCAGCAGCAGGCGGCTGGAAACACTGTTTCAATCAAGCAGTCCCATGGGGGCTCCGGCAGCCAGGCACGCGCCGTCATAGATGGGCTTGAGGCAGACGTCGTCACTCTGGCAATGTGGTCGGACACGGATCAACTGCGAACAAAGGGATTGATCAAAGACGGCTGGGAAGACACTCTCCCGAATCGCAGTCTGCCCTACACTTCGACGATTGTTTTCGTCGTGCGAAAGGGAAATCCGAAGAGCATCAAGAGATGGGCTGACCTGACGGGCGCGCGCATCGAGATCATCACTCCAAACCCAAAGACGTCCGGCAATGGAAAACTGGCGTTTCTCGCAGCCTGGGGAAGCGTGCTGCAAAACGGCGGTACGGAAGACGACGCACGGAAATTTGTGACGCAGCTCTACAAACAAGTTCCGGTACTGGATACCGCCGCGCGCGGTTCGACAACCACGTTTGCTCAAAAGGGAATCGGCGATGTCCATTTGACCTGGGAGAACGAGGCACATCTTGAGGTGACTGAAGCGAATGGTGAACTTGAAGTCGTGTTCCCGGAAGCCAGCATTCTGGCGGAGCCCCATGTCGCCGTCGTTGATGTCAATGTTGCCAAGAAGAAGAGTCGCGAAGCGGCAGAGAATTATCTTAAATTTCTCTACACACCCGAAGGTCAGGCGGTCATCGCAAAGCACTTCTATCGTCCGACCGACGCAACGGTTCTTGCCGCGAATGCTGCATCGTTCCCGGCACTGGAGCTCTTCCCGGTCACCATGGTGGCTGCCAGCTGGAATGACGCACAGACAAAGTTCTTTGCCGAGGGTGCGGAGTTCGACAGGATCTACACAGGCAATAAGTAAGCCACGCTGTTCCATCCACGAAAGCCCGGCACGTCGGTGCGCGCAAGGACTCTGGTTCCGTCTCTGGAGTAAGTGATTTTATGTCAAAGAATGATGCTTCAGCAGAGCCATCGGCATCCGTCGAGGGCCGGATTGACGCGGAAGAACTTGTCTTGGCGCAGGTGCGTGAATCATTGCGTAACCTGCAGTTTGGGCACGTCCAGATCATCGTTCAGGATGGCGTGGTGGTTCAAATTGACCGTCTGGAAAGACGCCGCATCGCGAGAACGGAACGTCACGCGAGCTGACTTTCGTCGCTGATCAGCTTTTGCAATTCGCTTTGAACGCGAAAAAGGCGACTGAGGCCTGACGACAGCGAGTCGAGGGCAAGTTTGTTGTTTTGACTGGAGTGTCCATCATGTTTGGCAAACGCCGCAGCCCGCTTCCGGGATTTGCACCGGGAATGGCTGTGACTGTGGGCTGGCTGACGATCCTGCTGTTTATTCCACTGGTGGCTCTTGTCGCAAAGTCATTTTCACTGACTGCCTCTGAGTTCCTGGCTGCAGCCTGGTCCGAACGCGCGCGAGCGGCTTATCTCTTAACATTTGGGGCGGCCGCAGTGGCTGCCATCGTTGACGTGGCATTTGGGTTGCTGTTTGCCTGGGTTCTGGTGCGATACCAGTTTCCCGGTCGGCAAATGCTCGACGCGATCATCGACCTGCCTTTCGCATTGCCCACCGCCGTCGCGGGACTGGTCTATTCCAGCCTGTATGTGAAGAACGGCTGGTTCGGGCGATTTCTGGTACCGCTGGGCATTGAGGGAGCGTACTCGCGATTCGCGATTGTGCTGGTACTCGTCTTCCTCGGCCTGCCGTTCGTTGTTCGCACTGTGCAGCCTCTCTTGTCGAGTCTGGAAGGCGACATCGAAGAAGCCGCTGCTTCGCTTGGTGCGTCTCGCTGGCAGACGTTTCGGAGAGTGATTCTGCCGTCGCTGATGCCAGCTCTCTACACGGGCTTCGCGCTCGCATTTGCCCGCGGTCTCGGGGAATACGGTTCCATCATTTTTGTATCGACGAATATCCCGTTCAAATCCGAGATCGCTCCGATGCTGATCTACTCGCGACTGGAAGACTACAAATATGAAGAGGCAACTGCGATTGCCGTGGTACTTCTGGCTGGCTCGATCACAACATTGATGGGCATCAATTGGCTTGAATCAAGGAACCTGCGCTATGCACGTTAACACTGTTCGCACACAGCGAACTGCCGGTCGGATGGTGGCCAATGAGCCGTGGTGGTTTCGCGTTTTGCTGATCTCGCTCTGCTATCTGATTGCCACCGTCCTGATCATCGTCCCGTTGATCTATGTGTTCGTTCAGGCCTTTGCCGATGGATTTTCCGGCTGGTGGAAGAATCTGTTTGAAGATGCGGAGACGCGTCACTCGGTGTTCCTGACACTGATGGTCGTCCCGCTGGCTGTCATTGTGAACACGGTCTGCGGAATTGCCGCCGCATGGACTCTGACAAAGTTTCGATTTCCGGGCCGAACGTTTCTGATGACGGCACTCGATCTTCCGTTTGCCGTTTCACCGGTTGTTGCGGGACTGATGTTTGTGCTTCTCTACAACGTGCGAACCGGCTACTTCGCTCCCGTTCTCAACTACCTCGACATCAAACTTATCTTTGCCTGGCCCGGAATCGTGCTGGCGACGATGTTTGTCACGATGCCATTTGTAGCGCGCGAGCTGATACCGCTGATGCAGGCCCTTGGTGACGACGAAGAGCTAGCCGCCGTGAGCCTCGGTGCTTCGCCGTGGCAGATTTTCTGGCGTGTCACACTGCCGAACATCAAGTGGGGCCTGCTGTTTGGCATCATCCAGTGCAACGCCAGGGCGATTGGAGAATTCGGAGCCGTGTATGTTGTTTCCGGGCGGATTGAACGTGAAACGTACACAATGGCTCTGCGTGTGGAAAAGCTGTTTCAGGATTACAACAACCCTGGATCATACGCGGTGGCTTCGCTCCTGACCCTGATGGCCCTCTCGACGCTGATCGCGAAAGTCATTCTGGAACGCATGGTCGCCGCATCAATGAACGAAGCCACCCATAAAACAGGAGAACACTCATGAGCATTTCCGTCCAGAACCTATCAAAGCGATTTGGCGATTTTGTTGCCCTGAAGAACATCAGTCTTGAAGTCCCCTCCGACAGCCTGACCGCACTGCTTGGTCCTTCGGGCTCCGGAAAGACGACTCTGCTTCGTATCATCTCGGGCCTGGAAACGGCCGACGAAGGGACCATCCTGTTCAAAGATGAAGACGTCACGGAACGATCGGCGCGCGATCGCGAAGTGGGATTTGTTTTTCAGCACTATGCCTTGTTTCGCCATATGACGGTGTTTGAAAATGTCGCATTTGGGATGCGAATTCGCAATGCCCCGAAACCCGAGGTTCGTGATCGCGTCAATGAACTGCTGCATCTCGTGCGACTGGAGGGGCTCGGCCAGCGATATCCGTCTGAACTCTCCGGCGGCCAGCGTCAACGCGTCGCTTTGGCCCGTGCCCTGGCCGTAAAGCCTCGCATGCTGCTGCTCGACGAACCATTCGGTGCTTTGGATGCGAAAGTGCGTCAGGAACTTCGGACCTGGCTGAGGAAGCTTCACGAAGAAATGCATGTGACGACCGTGTTCGTCACACACGATCAGGAAGAAGCTTTCGAAATGGCCGATCAGGTCGTCGTAATGAATCATGGGAAGATCGAACAGATCGGCACGCCACAGGCCGTCTTCGATAAACCCGCTACGTCATTCGTGATGGATTTTCTTGGCAATGTCAACGTCTTCCACGGGCGAGTGCAGTCTGGTCGTGTGACGCTTGGGCCATTCAATCTGCAGTACGACGACTATCAGCACGATGAACCCCGCGATGCGACTGCTTACGTCCGCCCTCATGAACTTGACATCGATCGAACGCCATCTCATTCGTCGCTGCCAGGGAAGATCAGGCAGATCAATCCGGCCGGGTCAGTGCTCAAGATTCGAGTTGCTGTTGAAGACTTTGGCGTCGAACTCAACGTCGATGTTTCGCACTAT